>NZ_JAPTGA010000012.1:0-156344 GCF_026891895.1 Peribacillus sp. AS_2 | reverse complement strand
CTTGATGAAAATCGAGTTTTGTCTACAGTTTTTTTTGTTTTAAAATAGAACTATTAAAACTTGAGGTGATGAGGATGCTTTCGAAACAAGATTCTATTCAGCGAGATCAACTTGAAATGATTACTTTAGATCAACTGGTGCCTGCGAATCATTTAGTTCTTAAAATTGAGGCTTCCATTCAAAGTCTTACATATCCGTTAATCATTCATTTTTTGACATTATATCTAGGGCATTTTTTAATGGCTTTTGAAGTGCGTCCACAATAGCTGCGATGATACTTGTTGCTAAAATACCCATTAGACATAATGATGTAGGACCCGCTGCATCATCACTACTTGTAACTTTAGCAAGCACCCTTAAGCTTACTATTCCTAACAAAATGAGGAAAATGACTGTAAAAGCACATTTCTTTATAATCTTCAAAGATTTAAGGGATAATTCAGAGAAAGCATTGTTCTGTTCGATGTAGGTTAATAGTTTATATGCTTGATACAACGCAACAGAAAACGCAATAGAGAATCCGTATGCACATACTAAAAAGGGGATTAGGAAGTATGCCGTATCTGGATGTAACCTTGCATCTCTAACGGCTATGTCAGGCAACCAGATACACAAAGCAAGCATTGCAATTCCAGCCAGAAAAATAAATACCTTTAAGAAAGTCGTTGAACCTTGTTTAACATTCATTTAAAACACCTCACCTATTTAATGACAACTTGATTTTAGCATATTATTTATCGTATAACAGTAAATTTATATTGTTTTTATTTATATTATTATTGTTATTGAAATATCTTTTTAATTTTAACAAAAATAAAAAGCACTTCTCATTACAAAGAAATGCTCTTACTTTAAAATGTTAAATTTACAACTTGTTCAACAAAACTGCCCGTTTAGATTTATGTGGTCTTCTGGTGCACTGAAGAGGCGTGTTTGTGAGATCGTTGAAGGTTTGATGGCAGGCTTACAGCGGTAACGCTGCTGTTTCACCTTTCCAGCACATGTTTTAATAACGTATTTACCAAATCGCACAACAAAATGGCTATCGCAATGTGGACAGACAAGAATAGCTTTATGCTTTTGTACCTGGATTTCATCAATTGCACGAATAGGAGCCGACATCGGTTTCGTTCGAGACTGCAAGCAATATACAAGTTGCTGTTTACCGCTTTCATTTAATTCTTCGGCGAGCTTCTTTATTTCCTTTAACTCCACGCTATATCATCTCCGAACCATCATTATATTTTTTATTATGCCCATTAATCCCTTTGTTTGTCTAACCGAAGACTGAACAACCAAATACAAAATGCCCTTCCCGATAGAGAAGAGCTTTTATAATCAATGCTGTATATTCAATTTACCATGACTTTTGCTAGCTGCCGGGGCCACGCCGTTAATCACGAAACTGAAAACGCTGCCAATTGTATAAGTGAACAAAGGCAGCGTCCCATCCTTATTGAAGAAAATCAACAAATTTAGACACCCCTATTTTATTAAAACGCTTGTTTTTCCTGACTAGCCATAAATTTCTTGCCATATTTATTCTGTATATATCCACTTCCCGCAAAAAGCCCTGCTCCAATTCTCTGGCCACTGTCAACCTTGGCAAAATGCTGATTCCAAGTCCGGCTTCAACCGCACTTTTTATCGCTTGTGTACTGCCAATCTCCATGTAGCTTTCAATTTTTTCTAAAACCCCATGCTCCCGTAGCATATTTTCTACGATAAGCCGTGTTCCGGAAATAGATTCACGCCAAATCATCCTTTCATTTCCCAATTCCTCTAGCTGAATTTCTTTTCTGTCTTTCCATGGGTGGTCGGATGGACATACCAATATCAATTCGTCTTCGGCGAACTTGTCTACAATAAAATCGGTGTTTTCCACAAGTCCTTCCACCAAGGCCAAATCAATGACATCGTTTGAAAGATCCTCCAGAACCCGGGGCGTATTTTTAATCGTCAATGTCACTTTTATTTCTGGCTGTTGTTTTTTGAATCTCCCAAGCAAGCTCGGCAACAAATACTCGCCGATAGTCAAGGAAGCCCCTACTATGAGATTTGCATTGTACTTCCCCGTCGATTGCTGAATCACTTCTTTTGAATGGTTGAAGTCATTTACTATGGCTTTAGCAAAAGGGTATAACAGCTTTCCTGCTTCTGTAACTCTAAGCCTTCCTTCCTCACGGTCGAATAACAAAGTGTTATAATAATTTTCCAGTTGATGGATCTGCCGTGTTACAGCGGGCTGTGATAAGAAACTTAACCTCGCTGCCTGGCTTATGCTTCCTTCATCCACCACTAAACAAAACATTTTCAGATTTTCCAATTTCAAGAAAACGACCTCCATGTTTTTAGATAGTTTATTAAAATGATAGCATCATTAGGTAAATGGTGAAATGAAAATAGTGAGATACATTCTAAGGCTATTCAATTTTTGGCGGCATTCTTTATAAAACGGATAAATCTTCTGGGTATAACGTTTTGTTATACCCGATGATTTTGTTGCAATTTACCCAGCCCTTTTTCTTTGATATGTTAATGATAAGAATTAACAAAGCATGCAAAGGAAGTGACTGATGTCAATGAAAGGACAATGGAAAACTCTATTCCAATTATTTTGGACCTTTTTTAAAATAGCACCTGTCACATTCGGAGGCGGGTTTGCGATGATCCCTTTAATCGAAAATGAAGTGGTCGAAAAGAGAAAATGGATGAAAAGCGAAGAAGTTACGGATGTTTTTGCTTTATCTCAGTCCGTACCGGGAGCTGTCGCCATTAACTCCGCCACCTTTATCGGCCATCGAATTGCCGGAATGAAGGGGGCAATGGCAGCCATGATCGGTGTTTCATTACCTACCTTTTTAATTGTTCTGCTCCTGGGCATTGTGTATTTTTTCATTCAGGATAATCCGAAGGTAGAATCCGCATTCATATCGATCAGAGTTTCCATAGTAGCCATCATCGCCTATGCGGCTATCAAGATAGGAAAAACCGCAGTTGTAGACAAATCAACTTTCTGTATTTTAATAGCAGGAATTCCCGTCCTCTTCTTTCTTCACCCTGTGATGGTTATATTAGCAGGAGCCCTAGCCGGTATTGTGACCATCTCCATTAAGAGAAAATTAGGTTACGATGTCAAGATGGACAAAAAAGATAGGAAAATAGAAGAAAATGATTTCGAACCTTTCATGGGTGCTGGCATATAGGTAACACAAAATAGGGACTAACTAATTTTTAAGAAAGCATGTGATGGAATGATGGAATTGTGGGAGTTGTTTAGCACCTTCTTTATTATCGGCTTTGTATCTTTCGGAGGCGGATACGCCATGATTCCCGTAATAGAATCGGAAGTCTCACAGCATGGATGGATGACAACGCAGGAATTCACCGATATAATCGCCATTTCCGGGATGTCCCCAGGACCTGTCACCGCCAATAGTGCCATTCTCGTTGGCTATTCGACTGCTGGGTTAGCAGGAGCCATATCATCTGCTCTAGGAATCTTGCTTCCTGCCATTATATTCGTAACCGTTATAGCCACATTTTTCAGCAAATTGAATCATTATCCTGTGGTTCAATCCATGTTTTATGGATTAAGACCGATTGTCACTAGTTTGATCATCTTTGCAGCGATCAGTTTAGCACTTTCCAATCATATGATAGCCGTGAACTTTTCATGGCATACGATAAGCTTATTACTCGTATTTGGTTTATCGTTATTTGCCCTAATGAAATTACGCTGGCATCCAGCCTATGTAATTATTCTTTCCGGTTTAGTTGGTGTTGTCCTCTATTCATGACAGGTGTCGCACACACTACCATCACTAATTTGGACCGGAATTAAGCAGAAAAATTGAAAAATGATTGAAACTATATAAATGTATTTACCATACAGAAAACACCCTGAATCCAATGATTCAGGGTGTTTTATTATTATATTCTCTTTTTAAGAGGTACGTTTCTTCATTTCATCATTTCCCGGCTGAAACCGTGGAAAACCAATCAGGATGGCAATGACGCCACAAATTCCAATCAGGATTGGGTAATATGAATATGGCAAGATGCTTATCGGTGAAATCTTTGCTACCCCTGCTGCAACAAGCAGTTGTGCTCCATATGGGATCAACCCTTGGATACAACATGCAAAAATGTCAAGGACGCTCGCCGATTTCCGCGGATCAATCCCATATTTTTCAGCAATATTTTTGGCAAGTGGCCCGGCAATGATAATCGAAATCGTGTTATTTGCCGTTGAAAGATTTGTCAAACCAACAAGCCCCGCAATGCTGAATTCCGCCCCTTTTTTCGATTTGCTATTTCGTGTCACAAGGTGGAGTAGAAAATCGATACCACCATTATGTTTGATTACAGCTACCATACCTGCAATTAAAATGGCAAGGAAGGAGATTTCATACATTCCCGCCATTCCTTCTCCAACTTTTTGAATGACACCCAACGGTTGATAACTACCATCTGCCAAGCCGATGATTCCTGCAAATACGATTCCGATGGAAAGGACCAAGAACACATTGACTCCTGCCAATGCAGTGACCAATACGCAAAGATACGGAAGAATCTTCACCCAATCATAAGACTGTTGGGAAATGTCAGCTTGTTCACCCATCGTTAAAATTCCTAGGATGGCACATGTGATGATGGCTGCAGGTAAAACGATGAAAAAATTCACTTTAAACTTATCCTTCATTTTCGTTCCCTGAGTTCGAACAGCAGCGATTGTCGTATCTGAAATGAATGAAAGGTTATCCCCAAACATCGCACCACCAATAACGGCTGCCATTGAAAGGGCAAGTGAAATATCAGTTTGTTCACTAATTCCAACCCCGATAGGTGCCAGGGCAACAATCGTTCCCATGCTTGTCCCCATGGATAGTGAAATGAAACAAGCGATGATGAAAATCCCTACCATTAATAGATTTTGGGGAAAAACAGCTAAGGCAAGATTGACTGTTGATTCAACTGCCCCCATACCATTGGCAACTTCAGAAAAAGCGCCTGCTAAAAGGAAAATGATTACCATTAACATAATATTGGCGTCACCGGCACCTTTACAGAAGATATCAACCTTTTCATTGAATGTCTCTTTCCGATTCATCGCCAATGCAGCTGCCGATGCAATGGAAATCGCTACAATCACCGGAAATGAATAAAAATCTTTAGTGATGATTCCGGATCCAATAAATAAAATTAAAAATACGACAAATGGGATCAATGCCCATGGATTCCCTTTATTGTTTGCACTCATGATGTACACCTCTTTTTATTTTTCCCGCGACATGTGTCACAGCTCTTATTCTATTAACAGTTTTCGCAAATAACTCCAATTTGAACCTACCTGATTTTTCAGTCATGGAGCTGTAGCAAAAAACTGGCATAAAAAAAGACCCCTTCTATTTAATAACAAGAAGAGGTCTTTTAATTTATAAAAAACACCCTCCTTATCTTTCAGGCGAAAATCAACCTGCTGGATTTGGCACAGCACTCCATTTAAGTCCGCTGCCGAGACATCTTCGGGCCAGTCCCTCCGTCTCTCTTGATAAGAAGATTACATTATATAATTATTTAAAAATTACGATGCCTGCCAGAAAAGTACCACGCTGGAAACTTGCCTGAGTTCGTGACATCGAAAGTCGTTTTGAAAAGCAAATATAACAGTACAGCATTTTGTCTATTTTCGCAAGGGTTAATTTTTAAAGTGTTTCACATGCACTCCTTACTGTTTATAAAGAGATCTAAGTTGATTGGAGCGGGTGTGCGAGGCTCCTGGGGGAAAAGCGAGTGCCTGGAGGCAACGTTCAAATTGTAAAAACCATAAAAAAAATGCAGACAAACTCGATCTTCATCGAGTTGTCTACATTCTGAGAGGTCTAATGACTTCTCAGCAAATTTGTTGGATTAGGTTAGGTGAATTATTTTTAGTCGAGTTCACATCAGTCGATACTTCAAATGCTTCCATCTGTTCCGAATCGAATGATTTTAAATACTTTTGCAGATATGCAGGATCATTAATGGAAGGATTCAACCAATCTTTTTCATCTTCTGGTTTTAGGATGACAGGCATGCGGTCATGAATGCTGGTCATTAGCTCATTTGGCACAGTTGTTATAACGGAGCACGAATAGATGCTGATGCCTTCAGGAGATTTCCAGGATTCCCAGAGGCCGGCCATTCCAAATGGAGCATGATTCTTCAGTTTTATACGCATCGGTATTTTTCTTTCTGGTGTCTTCTTCCATTCATAAAAAGAGTCAGCGATTATCATGCATCTCTTCTTCCTATACGCATTCCTGAAGCTTGCTTTCTCAGCAATGGTTTCCGCTCTGGCATTGATCATTTTGTAGCCCGCTTTTTCGTCTTTTGCCCAGAAAGGAATGAGTCCCCACCGAAGAAATCCAAGCCGGTTCCTTACCCCGTCATTAATGACGGAGAGCACGGATTGGGAGGGAGCAATATTGTAGCTGAATTGGTATTCCTCATCAAATGACCCTTGAATATCAAACCGTTCTTTTATTTCTTCTATGTCAGTGAAAAGAGTGAAACGTCCACACATAATATCGCCACCGTATTAAGATTTATTACAGTGTATCAAATGGAACGGGCAGTCACAAATCAGCGTTCTAAAATCCTGATATCAGTAAATGGTTGATTAAATAATTCGCTGGAAATCAAAAGGGTGCCAAGGACTTCTCTTTCATCTTCAGCTTTAATGATTTCCGACAAGATTAAGGTACTGCCATTCCTGACCGTTACTTTATATTCATTCATGGAATCCCTCCTCAAAAGGCTAGATGGTTGTTATTATAAACCAAAAACCCACAAGTATCAGTATTGAACTTAGCAGAGGCATGGAAATCCACATGCCTTTATACTTTAAATGGTTAGTTGAACGAAGCAATGCAAGGACCATGAATCCTTGTGAAGGAGGCGCAAAAAACTGTCCATGAATATTCATGGACAGTCTGGGGGCTTTAAAGGTTTTTCGCTTCAAAATTGGGAGATAACATTAAGGAAGGCCCCAACAGTCGATACGAAAAGAAACGCTCTTTCTGGGAAGACCGAATTGGATTTGCCGCCATCCCATGTCCATTATTTAAAATGCAGCAAAACCTCATTTATTAAATGCCCTGCCAATGTAACGGTCTTATTATTTTCGTCCAATGAAGGGTTCACTTCAGAGATATCAAATGAGAGGATCTTTTCATTCGATACGATATGCCTAATAATGGCACGGACCAATTTCGGATCCAGTCCAAACGGCGATGGTGCACTTACCCCAGGTGCGTAGGCTGAATCAATAACATCCGTACATAATGTAAGCATGATATAGTCATTTTCCTTAGCGAATTCATTTATCCTCCGCTTCGTTTCATCCATTTCGTATAATGACAAATCTTCTTCCAATATGTAGTTGACATTACTCTTCTCTGCAGTTTCAAACAGTGCCTTCGTATTCCCCTGCTTCTGAATTCCGACACATAAATAGCCACAACTTTGATCTTCGTCCAAAATCTGCTTAAACATCGTGCCAGATGAAGTTTCATTTTCATAAGGTCTCATATCAAAGTGAGCGTCAATATTAATAATCCCTAGTCTAGCTTTTGGTCCAATGGATTTCCTAATCCCAAGATAATGGCCATACAGGGTTTCGTGACCTCCCCCAAGTATGATAGGAATCGCTTTACTCTCCAAAATCCGGGCAACAGCTGATCCCAGTTGAGATTGGGCGGCTTCCATCTCTGTACTTTCACATATTACATCGCCAGCATCCACCAGCTCGGTTTGGGAAGGTAAATGACAAGGTAATTTTGCCAACGATTGCCTAATATGATCAGGACCCTCGGCAGCACCAACCCTGCCTTTATTCCTTTTGACGCCTTCATCACATTTAAAGCCAATCAGTCCAAAAGTTCGTGATGCATTGGAAGAGGTGGCTAATTCCGAAATGGGTGCCAAGCGCACTCTTTGGTGGTATCTGAAGCTGTCCAGGTCAGTTTGGGAATCAATTCTTCCATTCCAATATTTTAAAGTCGGGTGAGTATACATAATTTCTCCTTTATTTTAAAAATTCCGAAATATCTTTCTTAAAAATTATAATAGAGATAATGTATAATTACCAATACAAAAATTTAATATTTCTATAGAAGGTCAACGTACATTTATGATATTGACAGATATATCTGTTGGAGAATATCTCCTTGTATCCGTTTGACATTGCTGCTCAAGCCAGTAGATTTAGCAAGGGAGTATCGATTTTGCCTATAAATAAAATCCACAAAAAGCCCAATTTCTCGGTGTTGTAAGCGAGAAATTGGGCTTTGGCATCATATAAAAGCGACCTTTAACAGAAGGCCTATCAATTTTCAGTTACTGCCCCCTTATATGACCTAGTGACAGGGGGCTTTGCCAAAAAACCGCAAAGCATCATGATTTCAATGATTCTCCTAATTCGAATGTTCTTCTTTATGATAGAAATGTAAAGAATTATAGTATTTCTATATAACCTTCTGTTCCATTTACTCGAATACGTTGCCCATCTTTTATCAGCTTGGTGGCATTTACCACACCGACAACGGCAGGTAAGCCATATTCACGTGCGATGACTGCTCCATGGGTCATCAGCCCGCCAACTTCGGTGACGAGTCCTTTTATGGATACAAATAATGGTGTCCAGCTAGGATCGGTGAAGGTTGTAACCAGTATATCTCCATCTTCTAGATCTACATCTTCCATGTTTAGGATGACGCGTGCTCTGCCCTCTATAATTCCGGAAGAAACCGGTAGACCTACAATAGCATCGGCCATGAGATTGTCTCGTTTATACTCCCCTACAATGATTTCACCATCAGACGTGATAACACGTGGTGGAGTAAGTTTTTCATATAATCTGTACTCGTCTTTTCGTTTGCTGATCATCTGGTAATCTAGTTTATTTGTTCGTACGACTTCATGAAGTTCTTCAAAAGTGAGATAATATATATCTTCTTTTTCATGAATAACGTTGGCTTGTACGAGTTGTTCGGCTTCCTTGAGTAAAGACTGCTTATAAACGAAGTAGCGGTTAACCATGCCGTATTTTGGATATTCCCGATAACCGATGAAATTCCGGATTAGACTGATCATTCGTTTTGTTTCTTTGGCTTTTTGTTCACCATCCGGTAATTGCTTCAATCGATCTAATATCTCTAGTTCTTTTTTCAAAGCTTCCTGTCGCCCTTGCTCAAATTTCAGATTGCTGGCATTAGGCTCAAAGTTTTTGATATTACTTAGAATCACGGGGACAAGTGTAGTTGGTTTTTCGCTCCAACGGGTTTTAGTAATATCGATTTCTCCAGCACATCGCATTCCGTATTTGCCGAGATAATCATGGATAGCATCCTGAGTTTCCTGACCACCATCAAACTTAACTAGTTCATCCATAAAATTATCATCTTTTACTTGTTGTAAATAATCAATTACTTTTGGATAAGGACGTATCACATCTGCGACATCCATTAGGGCCAGACCCATTTCTGAAGTTATATTGTTTGGTACAGATTGAGAAAGCGTGTCGGCTGCGTTTTTTTCACCTAACCACTTATTCATTTTTTCATTGATCCATGATGATGCATCTATAGCAGCCATAAACACAGCTGAACTTTGTGGGTCAAATAAAATCTTCTTTAATATCTGGATATCTTCCAGAATGAAATCAAATAACTCCGAACCTGATTTCGTTTGGATGTTTTGTTTTAATTTTTCTATCGATGTTTGACTACGTTTAATCAAATCAGAAACGATTGTCGGGTCGTTTTCAATTTGCGCCCTAGAATCCGCAGACGGCACACTTTTATTGCTTTTACCGGAACTCTGTTCTTGCTTATCATTTGGTACAGATTTTATGAAATCCCCTCGCTCTATTATGTTAATGAGTGCGTCTTTCATGAGCGGGTCGTGTTGTCCCATGGCCTCTACTAACATTTTTCTGCTTTCAGGTGAAGCCACCATATGTGTGACATCAACAAACAACCTTCCGCCAGCTATACGCATGGGTGCAGGAGTCGTTAACAGCCAAAAAGATAATCCCAATGGTTTCATGGCGTCCGTCATCATTTGTTGATGACCGACAGATACATAAACGTGATTCTCTTGATCATTCGCTTCTGGGATGGGGTATAAAGTAGTGATTGGACGGCTCTGGACAATATAAATTGTATCATCAACCAAACACCATTCGATATCTTGCGGACAGCCAAAATGCGCTTCAAGCTTTCTGCCGATCCTTTCAAGCCCCAACACTTGCTCATCTGATAGGGTCGATAAAACCTGCTGCCCCGGCTCAATTTCCTTTTCCACCGTTCCGCCTTCTTTTCGTGCATATATAGCCAACTTTTTGGCAGAAATCTTCTTCTCCACAATCCTACCTTCTTGCACTTTATAATTGTCCGCAGACACTAAGCCAGAGACAAGTGCCTCACCCAGCCCAAAGCTAGCATCGATCGAAAGCACCTTGCGGTTTGAGGAAACTGGATCAGCTGTAAATAGTATTCCTGAAGCTTGTGGAAAAATCATCCTTTGAATAACAACAGACAGATAAACCTTGCGATGGTCAAATCCGTTTTGCATTCGGTAAATCACGGCACGATCAGTAAATAGTGAAGCCCAGCACTTACTAATATGTTGTAAAATTGCATCTTTTCCTTTGATGTTTAGATAGGTATCCTGTTGACCTGCAAAGGAGGCAAATGGAAGATCTTCGGCTGTAGCGCTAGAACGAACAGCATATGCATGCTCGAAGCCAAAAGTTAAGAGACATCGGTCGATATCTTCTTCGATCCCCTTGTCGATCTCGATTCCCTCAATCAGATCACGAATCTTCCTGCTAATTTCACTTATTCTTTTTCGTTCGTCCACTTTTTGTACTGCAAGCTGATCGAGTAATTGATGAAGCTCATCATTTTCCCCAATGACTCTTTTAAATGCCTCAGTAGTAACACAAAATCCTTCTGGTACAAGAATTCCATCAATCCTCGAGCATTCGCCCAAATTCATCCCTTTGCCACCGACCACCATTTGTTTCGTTTTATCGATCTCCCGAAACTCCAGTACATATGGTTTCATTTCTTTCCCTCCCATTTATCGCTTAATACCAAGACAATCATATGAAAATTGTTCATGTGATCAACCATTAACGCTGTCCGGTCGTTCTTGCTCCTACTGAAGTTCCATGTTCCTATCAAACACTCCTTTAAAAAAATAAAAAAGGTTTGACTGAGAAGGAAATTATGTTGTATAATTATAATAGGGTATAATTTATACAAAATACTAAATTGGTGTATCTATATAAATTTAACACAGTTTCTCATTTTTTTCAATGTAATTTCATGACCACAATTGTAGTAAATGCAAAGTCAGAAAACCCCATTTTACAAGACAACTCACATAAATGATTTCCAAATATCCAATCATTTATTGCAGCTTAAGGGAAAATACGGATGTACAACCTTAATAAACTCCAATAGTAAAAATCCCGGTTTCTTAGTATTAAGAAATCGGGATTTTTTAGATACTCCATTAAAGCGTCCGAGCTTTATTGAGAATTTTTAAAATTTTCACCTTCCCAAATAATAGTAACGACTTTACAAAGAAGGATGTCTTCTGGTTTAGATTAATTGACAGTAAACATCCATGAAACACCAAATTTATCCTTCAACGAACCGTGAAGTTTCGCAAAGAATGTTTCATGAAGATCCATATGTATAGATCCCTCTTCTTTTAATGTGTTCCATGCCTTTCTAGCTTGTTCCACCGAGTTCAGCTCCACACTTACAACCACTTTGTCACTATCATTCAATTCACGGTTTGAATCAGAACCCATTATAACTCCATCTTCTGTTAATCTTAATTGTGAGTAAAGAACAAGGTCTTTATCACTTTCTTCAACAGGAAAGTCTGGACTTGATGGGATCTCACTATATTTTTGCATAGCAATAAGTTCCCCGCCAAAAGCCTCGATATAAAATTTGAAAGCCTCTTCACATTCTCTGTTAAACATTAAATATGGTTTAATCATTTTCATTCTCCTTTGAATCAAGATTGGATTCCTTAATAATAACCGGTACCAAGATTATCATCGTTACAAGCATACACGAACGTCAGTTCTGTTTTCAAATAAAAACTTCTGATCGTTCTTTTTTAATAAAACTTAAACCTATATCATTATGCACAAAAATAGCATTGTTATATTCTCGACGTACAGCATGGTAAACGGTTTCCAAAAATAGAACGTGATTTCATCAACAAAACTTATAATGATATCCACAATGCAGCACTATCCCGGAACAAGGATCAGCGCTCATTTTTCATTTTAGGGGAAGGATATTTTTGGTACCGCCTCGTGTAGGACAACATTACATTTCTTTAATATTATTTGACGGGAATATCCTGTTTGTTTATATCTCACACAAAGGACTATCATTCTAATAAATCGTGGGGTAAAGATGAATACCACATTATTAATTACTCTTCGGGTGGGAATGGTGAACTCAATAGAAACGGCCCTTTCACCGCGGGAAAATATGCAGAACGACTTCAGATTCGGCACCCATTGGCATCCAAATATATAAGCAGGCTTCATAAATCAGGAGTGATGGAATTTATACGGAAGCAATTCGTCGAATTTACAGGCTTCGTCCGAGCCCTTTAGCATTAAACATTTGGTTTGAACAGTATTGTGAAATATGGGAAGAAAGACTCGACAGCTTGGAACATTAACTGAAATATTAGAGGAATAAAATGTTCCCAAAGAACGAAATCACCCGCAGTTTCAATACTCCTCGCGAGCTTGCATTTAAGGCTTTTACCGAATCAGAACATCTGCAGAACTGGTAGGGCCCAAAAGGATGGGCTTTTGATATTTCTAAGTTTGAGCTTCGCCAGGAAGGTGTTTTCCATTACAGCCAGTCATCTCCTGATGGTAATGTAATGTGGGTCAAATTTGTTTATCATGTAAATGCCCCAGATAAACTCGTTTACCCCTCTTTCTTTTCTGATGAAATGGGTAACATCGTACGTGCTCCTTTTAACGACAACTTGCCATTGGAAAGTCTCAATACTTTTACATTCACCGAGCATGGAGGTAAAACAATACTTACGGTGATTGGGGCACCTGTATCCCCAACCGAGGAGGAAACGGTTCAGGAGGGCTTTTCAGGAACCTTCGTTCAATTGGCTGACTACCTCTCCACTATTTCATATGACTAAAAAACAACCCCAGACCTCTCTTTACATAGAGAATTCCGGGGTTGTCAAGTTTAGGTTCATTTAGTAATCAAGTTCCCGAGCGGACTTAGAAAAGCAATCAATTCGTGACACTGCCATCTTCGTCCGGATCCTCAATATCCGCCGGATTTTTTTCCAATAGTGCCTCTTTGTCTTTTTCGTTCCATTTTGTTTTATACCCTAATGATTTCGCTACTCCTAACACAGGTAGATACGATTTTCTATCTGGTTTAAATGTTTCTAAATCCCTTGTTTGGATTACACCCAAACCTAGTAGCAATTTATCTGATTGGATATAGGGTTTATCATCGATCAGTTTCATTTGATCAGCTGTATAAGGATAAACGGCTCCATTCACTTTTAAGGTAAACGGTCCCTTTTTTTCTTCTTTTATTTCTTTCGGCTTTTTCGATTTATGGGAAACATCATACACACCTTGAACAGTTCCTTCTCTCGTATTATCGGCTCCTCCAAACATTTTTCCCTTTTCATAATCATAAATAACAGCTTGCACATTTCCGATATGTTGCGGTTTTTCTTCATAAACATGGCCTTTAGCCATTAACTCAAGCCTTGTATTTTGTTCAATTCCCGGTTCCCATCTTACTGTCGGATAACCAGCAGAATAAATACGTGGCGCATATATGGCATCTTGAATGGGCATTTTATGATCAAGCACGTTCATGATCGTTTCAGATACCGATGCGATTATCGTCGCTCCTCCTGGTGAACCAATAGCCATGAAGGGATTGCCATCTTTTAATACGAAGGTCGGGGACATACTGCTTCTTGGTCTTTTTCCTGGTTCCACCTGGTTAACTCCACCCGGTATGGCATCAAAATCCGTCATTTCATTATTTAGCATGAACCCATAATCTGGTACCATGATACCAGATCCGAATACTTGCTCGATTGTAGTCGTATAAGCAACCATATTCCCCCACTTATCCATTACAGAAAAGTGAGTCGTTTGTCCGATTGGGGTTTTCTCTTCTTTTACCATCTTCATTCCAGTGGGTTCTTTGCCCTCATACTTCCATGGATCGCCCGCTTTGACATCAGCTGTTGATCTATTTGGATTGATGAGTTTTCTTCTTTCTTTAATATAATCTTCATCTAATAGTCCCTCTGTTGGTACATCATAAAAATCTTCATCCGCCATATAAGCAGCGCGATCGGCAAAAGCAAGATGCATAGCTTCGGTTAGATGATGAAGATACTCAGGTGAGTTAGCCCCCATCTTTTCCACATCGTATCCTTCCATAAGCTCCAGGATTTGCAGAACAGTCAGACTGCCTGAGCTTGGTGAAGCTGCCCCTACCACTTCAAACCCCCTATATTCCGATTTAATCGGCTCTCTTTCTTTCACTTCATAGTTTTCCAAATCCTCAGTTGTCATCGTTCCTTCACGCTTTTGAACTTCTTCGGTAAGCGCTTCCCCGATTTCACCTTTATAAAAAACGTCAGAACCTTGTTTTTTTATTAACTTAAGAGTCTTTGCCAGATCTGGCTGAACGAGGGTGTCTCCCTCTTCCAACGGCTTGCCGTCTGGTACAAAAACTTTTGCAGCCGATTGGTTATTTTTAAGCTTCGTTACATTTTCATCGATATATTGCGCTGTTGCCCAATTGACTTTTACCCCTTCTTCAGCTTGTTTAATGGCCGGGCCTATGACTTGTGATAATTTCAATGTTCCATATTTCTCAAGAGAAGTCTCCACCCCCATAAGAGTCCCAGGAACTGCAACCGCTTTCCCGGATGTATGCCGCTTACTAAAAGGAATAGGTTTTCCCTTTTCATCTAAAAAAAGTTTAGGCGTAACATTTTGAGGTGCCATTTCGCGATTTTCGATCATCGTTATTTTATTTTCCTTTTTATTATAAATCATGATAAAACCACCGCCGCCGATTCCAGACATCATTGGTTCAACCACATTTAACGATAATTGAATGGCTGCCGCTGCATCGACTGCATTTCCGCCTTGTTTTAGTATCTCTATACCCGCTTCAGCTGCTAACGGATGAGAAACTGATACGATTCCATTTGTAAAACCCTTTCCCATTGACCCATCCACTCCAGGAACACTTGCAAAAGCCGGTGTGATCATACAAAAGAAACTGAAAGTAACTAAAATAAAACTTTTTAAAAATTTCATGAATTAGTCTCCTTTCAAAATAAAACAAATTGGGTTTTATCATAAGGCAAGTGGATATACGAGCAGAATTCTCTTGTAGGAATATGCTGGTTGTCTCGATAAAAAACAGTAAGCACATTCCCATTTTTCGTTGCATTCTCAATGATGCTTCACTTCAAAAAATCACCCCCCCGAATGGTTAAGCTCTACCCTTTACTTCCGGATTGATATTCGCAGGGTCAACTTTTCTCAATACTTTGGTTATTTTCCAAGATCTTGGAGCTGTCGTGATTGTCATTTTTCCAAAGATATTGTAAAGCCAACAACACGATAAAAGCGGATATCCCAATGATGTCCGATACCGTTTCAGGGTAGATCAATAGTAAACCTACGATTACGGCGAGGACTCTTTCTAACCAGTTCATTCCCCTCATCCAGTAACCTATGACACCCGCCCCAATTGCAATCATGCCTGCCATTGCTGTAAGTACGACCCATGCAACCTCCATCCAAGTTGTATCGATCATTAGCATTTGCGGGGAGAGAACAAAAATATATGGAATGATGAATGCAGCGATGGCAAGTTTCGATGACTCAATCCCCGTTTTTATCGGCTCGCCTCCCGCTACCCCTGCCGCTGCAAATGCCGCTAAAGCAACTGGAGGAGTTATATCTGCTATAATGCCAAAATAGAAAACGAATAAATGTGCAGATAGATCGGGAACACCAAGCAAAATTATCGCAGGCGCTGCAATCGTCGATGTGATTACATAATTGGCGGTCGTAGGTGAACCCATTCCTAATATAAGTGCCGCTACCATAGTGAGCATCAGAGTTGGAATCAAATATCCACCAGCTAAATCAATCAAGCCATTAGCAAGCTTAAGTCCTAGCCCAGTTTTCGTGACGATACCGACAATAATGCCTGCTGCTGCTGTTGCAGCGGCCACTGCAAGAGCTGTTCGGGCCCCATCCACCAATGCATAAATGATATCGATGAATTTCATGCGTACATCCTTGTTTATGAAACCTACAAGAACCGAGATGGCGATGGAATACAGTGCTGCATGTGTAACCGTGATATTCATCATGAGCAATAAAATAATGGCAAGGATCGGTATTAGTAAATAAAGCTTGCCGAACACTTCCTTTTTACTTGGCATCTCTTCTTGCGTTAACCCTCGCAGTCCAAGTCGTTTCGCTTCAAAATGAGTCATGATCCAAATTCCTGAAAAATAAAGGATAGCTGGAATCGCAGCCGCCTTTGCTATATCCCAATACGTAATTCCATTCCCAATGAACTCAACCATTAAGAATGCCGCTGCCCCCATTACCGGAGGCATCAATTGCCCGCCTGTTGAAGCAGCCGCCTCCACTGCCCCAGCAAATTCCTTCTTATATCCAAGATTTTTCATCATAGGTATCGTAAATGCTCCTGATGTGACCACATTAGCCACAGAGCTTCCGCTAATCGTTCCTTGAAGAGCACTTGAAAAAATCGCAACCTTTGCAGGTCCCCCTATCCTTCTGCCGGCAATGGCGGTAGAGAGATCATTAAAGTATTGACCGACGCCTGTTCGCACCAGAAATGATCCAAACAGTAAAAATAGGAAGATGAATGTCGATGACACCGCTAACGGAGTACCCAAAATGCCCTCTGTCGAGAAGAACATCGTTTGCACCAGACGCTCCAGAGTCAAACCGCGATGAGCAAGGAATCCTGGCATATACTGTCCAAAAATCCCATAGAAAATGAATAATATAGCAATGACCATGATAGGAAGACCAACTGCACGCCTGGTTGCTTCCAAAACCAGCAGAATGGCCATAAAACCGACAGCAAAATCCAATACACCTAAACGCCCTACATTCATGACGATATCTTCGAAAAATAAGGGCCAATATGCACCTACCCCAATACTAAGGATTGCTAATATGATATCGTACCAGGCAATTTGAAACTTTCCTTTTTCACGCTTCTTCCGGTTTGCAGGAAATAGTAAAAATACTAAGGAGAGTGCAAACCCTAAATGTATCGTCCGTTGGATTTGGGCTGTAAAAACACCAAATATGGCAGTATATAATTGGAATAGCGAAAAAGCCAGGAGTCCAAAAAACGCAATGTGGCCCAAGACACCAGTTAATTTCCTTGTCCCGGCTTCTGGATCATATTTTTCCAATAACTCCTGCTGCTCTGCTTCGGTTAAATATTTGATTTTTTCTTTATCAGCCACTAATCTTCACTCCCTTCAACTGTTCCCACAATGAAATTCTTTCCGATGAAATCCTGACCCATGTGCCTGGTTCCATGAAGTCTGCCAATGTGTATGTTTTTCCATCATAAATTAATCGATGATTGGCTTTAACTTGTCCTACCCGTAAATCTATAAATGTGAATGTACGTTGCATATTTTTTATGAAGTAGGTACCGTCTTTTACTTCAAAAACTTCCTCACCCTCTGCATTGGAAGGCATACCGACAGCAAAGTCATCATAGGCAAGTTCGGTTTGTTCGATTTGCTTATCCGATAACCGATATGATTCCAAAACATCTGTGAGGTGGATGGAGTGTGTATATTTAATCTTGAATTCTTTTTCTTTTTTCAAAGGAAAGTATGCGACTAATTTCCCTTGGTCCTCGAAGGAAAAGGCTATTACATGCTTATAAGGAAAAAAGAATAAAAAAGTGATGAGCAGAGGTATGAGAAAAGCCATGAATTTCTTGAATATCATAGGTACCCCTTTCAAAACCAGTGTCCCATTTAGAAAAAAACGAAGCCGATAGGCCACATAAAGCGAGCTATCGACCCAATTGCATTACTTGGAAACACCTTTTTCTTTAAAGTATTTTGCTGCTCCAGGATGCACTTCCATATCCCCTAATCCTTCAAGTGCAGTTTCTGCTGTAATGAACTTGCCTTTTGCATGTGTGATTTGATCTGTGTTTTCATAAACAGCTTTTGTCATTTCATAAACTAAATCTTCATCAAGATCCTTAGTAACCACTAACATCGCTTTAACAGCAACTGTTTTCACATCGGATTTGATTTTGTACGTTCCACTTGGAATTGTATCTTCAGCATAGTATGGATACTTTTTAACCAATGCTTTAATTTTGTCATCTGCAATAGGCAGGACCATAAGATCATTTTGGACGGATAGCGCCTCGACTGCACCAGTTGGCGTGCCTGCCGTAATGAAAGCTGCGTCAATATTGCCTGCCTGGATTCCTTCCGTCGACTCATCAAAAGATAGATTTTGACCTTTTATATCTTTTTCGGACAAACCATGAATCTCCAGGATTTGCATGGCATTAATGTATGCACCAGAACCCGGAGCACCTACCGATACCTTTTTACCCTTTAAATCCTCGATTGATTTAATTCCGCTTTTCGCAGTCGTTACAATTTGAACAGTTTCAGGATATAAGGAGCTGATCGCCATTATATTGTCAATGGGTTTCCCGTCGAACATTTCTGTTCCTTCAAGTGCATATGCCGCGATATCCGTTTGCGAAAAGGCGATTTCAGCCTCTCCAACCCTTAATGTTTCCATGTTTTCAGCTGAGGCGCCAGATGTCTGAGGTGTTATATTTGCTTTTGTTTTATCGGAAATGATTTTTCCAATTTGTCCTCCAAGCGGATAGTATGTACCTCCCGTTCCACCTGTCAACAGGCTCAAGTTTTGTTTACCGCTTCCTGAGGCACCTTCATTACTGTCTTTACAAGCCGTGATAATACCGGTGACTGTCAAAATCATGACCAATAAAAAGCACTTATGAAATTTTTTCATAAAAATCCCCCCTCATGCATATTCATCATCTGCAAAAGATGATAATGTTATTATTCTACCGACCGACTCACTTTCCCTTTTTTTACAAAATTAGACATATAATCAAAAAGGACTAGTAATTGATTTGAATTTTTTTAAAGAAATCAGAATAACAAGCACAAATATGTATAAACACCTATTAAAAACAAGGAAAATCCGCTATCCAATAGTAATATTCTACCTTTTATTACCTATTCTTCCTTTCTTTAAGGATAATATTGACTCTTCCATTTTAGAAATATATTATTGTTATAAACTTATAAGTAGATGTTATAAAATTTCAGCTTTTGTTTGAGAGGAACTTTTCTTAACCTTGTATTTTCAAATCCGACTGAAGTGGGTGATTGTTTGAATTACCTATCCCTCCGCTATTTCATAGAGGTTTCTAACCATCTTAGTTTCAGTGAGGCTTCCAAAACCCTGCATATATCCCAGCCCGGACTTAGCCAACAGATTTTATCCCTCGAAAAACAATTAGGCTTTAAATTATTGAATCGAACGACAAGAAAAATTACATTGACAGAAGAAGGAGAATACATCTATAAAAAGCTTGCGCCTTCCTTTGAAGATATCGAGAAAACAGTGAATTACATAGTTGAAAACAAAACCATCCCCAAGCCTAAACTGAAGATTGCTACCGTACCCTCTGCAGCTAGTATATATATCCCAAAGTTATTGAAAAAGATTGTGGGGCAATACCCGGATACAGAGTTTTACGTGCATGAAACAACATCTTCAAGAGCAGTAAAACTCGTAAACCAACAAAATTATCACATCGGTTTCATCCGAACGCCCATCCACAGTGACATCATCGCCAATGAAGGATTAAGCATGATTGAATTCATGAAATTCCCTTTACAATTAGTCGTCTCCATGGAGCATCCACTAGCCCAAAAAGAGGCCATACATTTATACGAAGCAAAAGACGAACCTTTTATCCATTATGATGCCGTTCAAGCGCATTCCCTTCAATTCCTTTTGGAAAAGGCTTGTCTGACGGCTGGATTTTCACCTAAAGAATTATGTAAAGGCTCTGAATTACTGACGATTGCCAATCTAATATCCAATAACTTAGGCGTAGCCCTCATGCCGGAAGATATGGTGAGTTTGTTGGGAAAAAGCCAAGTAAAAGCCTTGAACATCGATAACTCGGAATTAACCAGTTCGATATCGGCAGTATGGAAAAACACGGATGCCTCCATTCTGACTAAGCATATTTTGAAAACGTTAGAAAATGATGATGATTTTAACAATATGTAAGGGTTGGGTAATTGCTGTGAAGCGAGGTAATTATAGTAAAATGAATGATACTTATCGGTGTTAAAAAGCCCCATTTCTCTTTTATGACACTGAGATACGGGGCTATTAATATAGGATCATTTCACCTTTTAAACTTCTTTTTGGCGATGGGGCGTTCCCCCTTATATAACTTATGAAAACCTTAAATTAGCAAACTCCCCTTATTGGCAGTGACTAAGTATATCAACGCATAGCATGCTTTGACTTCAGAAAATATAAATACTCTATTCCTTCAGCGGTAATCTTAGTGCCGGCCCTTCCTCTGCCTTTGACGACAAACCCTTCGATTTCTAAAATATCCAAACGGCGACGAATCTGCTGAGGGGACAAGACAAAGTCCGATTCTTTACTTTGACTGGAAATCAGTTCTCTGCTTGCCGCTTTTCCTTTATCGTTGTATTGCTTAATTACTTCCAAGATGAAAGCGCGCTCCTGATTCTCCAACACACTTTCACAGACGGGATAATCAGCCGTCACACTGTCTTCCTTATTCCCGTGCATGAACGGAAGGTCACTTTTCGTCACGACATTCCCCTCACAAATCGTCAACATGTAATCGATTGTACTTTTAAGTTCCCGTATGTTGCCGGGCCATTCATATTGCATGAAATAATCCAGTACGTCTTCCTCTACTTTTACCCACTTCCCGCTTTTTGTGATGAGGTGCTTTATCAAAAGTGGAATATCCGCTCTTCTCTCTTTGAGTGACGGTATGTAAAGATTGAGCACATTCAGCCGGTAAAACAAGTCTGTTCTGAATGAACCGTCCCGCATTTTATCATGAAGATTTTTATTCGTCGCGGTAATCACCCTGACATTAACGGGAATGATTCTCTTGCCGCCAATTCTGCGGATTTCCCCCTCCTGAAGAACTCGAAGCAGATGGGATTGAACTGTGAGACTTATGTCACCAATTTCATCCAAAAAGATAGTCCCTTTATCCGCCATTTCAAACAGTCCTTTCTTTCCTCCCCTTTGTGCTCCTGTAAATGCCCCTTCTTCGTAGCCGAACAATTCACTTTCAAGTAAAGTTTCTGTTAAAGCACTACAGTTAACCGCTAGAAATGGCCCGTTCTTTCGCAATGAATGCTTATGAATCGCATGAGCAAACAGCTCTTTTCCTGTACCCGTCTCTCCCTGAATCAAAATTGGATGCTCCGACAAGGCAAGCTTCTTGGCAATCTGCTTACGCTCTTTCATTACTTCATTCTCCCCGATAATATCGTCAAAGCAGTATTTTGAATAAAATCCTTGATTGCGCATTTCTCTTTGTGCAGTCTTTTCTATTTCAAAGGCTTGATGTACACTTTTGAAGGTTGCGACAATTGTATTTTCTTTCATCATTTGCAACCGGAAAATCACGACATCCACGCCGTATATGTTGAAGAACTTGCTTTCATCGTTACTTTCCATGATGAAATCGATAATATCACAGCGATTCATTACATGCTCTAGATACTGATTAACCACATCTTTTGCATCAACCTGGAACAATGCCGCAAGCTGGTCATTGAATACCGTTATCAGCCCTTCCTCGTTAACGACCAATATTCCGTCATCGACAGTACACAACACATTTTGGATATGATTACTCATCTGCTTGGCATCCCACTCCGCATGTAACAGCTTACGTTGTAATTCAATTATATTACTAATATACCTTTCAGAAATCTTAGAGGATATATCCTTGTGTAAACCACAGCATTCTACAACTTCCAGAATTGTTGTTATATCAAAAAGACGCACGCCTATATCGATTACTTCTTTTATGTAAGAGGGGCACAGATGAGTTTCTCCTGGCGATACAGCTATTTGGACATTCTCATAAAATAAAATCCCCTTCCTGAAAGGGATAAATTGAACATGATCGACACCAAGCTGATATAAGGATTCAATAAGGCTTATAGTTGCATCGTCATCATCATTCACCAAAAGCACTGTCGAACCCTCTGGTATTCTTAATAGCTTGTCAATGTATTCATGATTAACAGTTCTCTTTCCCACAATTATTTTCTGGGCATTTACGCCATCCATTCCCATTTTCTTTTCATAAGCTGCATCTGATGAATACAAGATAATTCCCTCTCCCAAAGAACGAGGTATTCCCTCATCGGTAGCATGGCTGTTGACATGAACGTAATCTCCAAGCAGTTGTTCCAGTTGCTCCTGCAAGGCTTCCTTTGTTTTTGAGCTTCCCGCTATAAGTGTAAGTGAGGATTTTGACATAAAAGCACCTACCTGTCTTTAATTGGTTTTATTATATCACCAAAAAGAACCAATAATGACCTTTAACTTCAATCCACCCAATAAGTTCTCATTAAAATCAATTACCCCTTATTGGCACAGAATTTGCTTATATATGAATTGTCGTGATTGAGTTGACGTGCCCATGGATTTGAAAAGGAGGGAAACAGCAGAATATTAGAAAACAATGATAGTCGATAGGCTGGAAAATTTTTGTTAGCGTATTAGTTCCATGTACTAATTTTAAATACAAAGGAGAGACACTTATGAGCCAGGTAGAAGAGAAGGCTGTTTCGCTTGAAACAGCGGGAGAAAAAGAGAGAAAAATCAATGTTTTTGTATTGCTGCTCTGCATTCTCGCAATAGCAACTCTATTTACTTACATTTTGCCTGCCGGGGAATATACACGGATAGAAGCAAATGGACGGACTACTGTTGACGCCAATTCTTTCAAATGGATAGAATCTGCACCGGTGGAATTGTTCGATATGATAAAAGCTATTCACACAGGGATGGTTGAAGCCGGCAATATTATCTTTTTCTTATTGATTATTGGAGGGTTTTTCGGTGTTTTAAGAGCTACAGGGACGGTTGATGTGCTCATCGCCACAATGGCCCGGAAGCTGGCGACACGTGAAAAGCTATTAATCCCTGTCGTGATGCTATTTTTTGCTGTAGGAGGCTCCTTAATGGGAATGGCAGAAGAAACACTAGCTTATCTTCCTCTTATCATTCCGCTGGCGCTGGCCCTGGGATTCGATACAATTACAGGTACTGCCATCGTCATAGTAGGGGCATTGTCAGGGTTCACGACTGCTATCATGAATCCCTTCACTGTAGGACTTGCACAAGGAATTGCTGAATTGCCGATGTTCTCAGGAATAGGGTTACGCCTTATCTTATTTATTATCGTCTACCTTGTTTCCGTTCTTTATATCTATCGTTATGCGATGAAGGTCAAGAAAAATCCTTCTATAGGAATCTACGGAAAATATACAAAGGAAGAAGCAAAAAAACTGCTCCAATCAAGTGCGAAATTAACTGCAAGACATAAATTCATCTTAATCTCTTTTTTAATTAACTATATCGTGTTGGCATTTGGTGTCATCAAATTCCAATGGTACATTACAGAAATTACAGCCTTATTCATTATTTTGACAATAGTAATTGGAGTATTCGGTAAATTATCCGCGGATCAAATTGTCAGCTCCTTTACCAATGGATCTGCCGCCTTGCTAGGCGGTGCTTTGATTATTGGCGTATCACGCGCCATTCTTGTTGTATTGAATGATGGGCATATCGTCGACCCTATGCTGCATCAAGTATCTGAAGCTATCCAGCATATTCCGGCCTATTTAAGTGTTGCCGGCATGTACAGCTTCCAAACTCTTATTCATTTTATTCTAGCATCCGGAACCGGTCATGCGATGTTGACCATGCCAATTATGATTCCGCTCGCAGACTTATTGGATATTACACGCCAAACTGCGGTGTTGACTTTCTCTTTTGCGGACGGAATCGGAAATATGATTTTCCCAACCGCTACCACCTTAATGGCGGGCTTGGCAATTGCAGGCATACCTTGGACAAAATGGGCGAAGTGGATTCTGCCGCTGGTACTTATTCAATATCTCATTGGATTAATAGCCGTCATAACGGCTCACTTCATCGGATATGGTCCATTTTGATAAAAATCACTAATTCATTACAGGAGGAAAAACGAATTGCTTACTTTAATTAAAAATGGCGAGATATACTCACCCAATTACTTAGGACGGAAAGACATTTTGATTACAGATGAAAAAATTGCATTCATAAATGACAGAATCGAGATTCCTGACAACTTTGCTCCTATTCATATCATTGATGCGACCAATCTTTTAGTTGTTCCAGGTTTCATAGATTCACATGTTCATATTATTGGCGGAGGCGGTGAGGGAGGATTCAAAACCCGCACCCCTGAGCTGATGCTTACGGACATTACGACTTCAGGTATTACAACGCTTGTCGGATTGCTTGGTACGGACGGAACTACGCGTAGAATGGAAAGCCTGCTTGCCAAGGCCCGGGCACTTGAAGAAGAGGGTATTTCCTGTTTCATTCATACAGGCTCCTACCAAGTACCAGTAAAAACATTGACAGGAAAAATTGAAGATGACCTTATTTTCATTGACAAAATCATCGGTGTCGGGGAAATTGCCATCTCCGACCATAGATCATCAGATCCCACTTTTGAGGAATTGACCAAAATCGTCGCAGCCGCACGTAACGGGGGTATTCTGTCAGGAAAAGCAGGAATATTAGAAGTTCATGTAGGAGACGGTGATGGCGAGCTCTCGTTGTTACATGCAATCGCTGATAAAACCAGCATTCCGATTCGGCAGCTCCATCCGACACATATCAACCGAAATGAAAAATTATTCAAGGCGGGAATCAATTACGCAAAACGGGGCGGGTTCGTAGACTTTACAACAAGCACCATTCCTCAGTTTCTGGATGATGGCGAAGTAAAATGCAGCATTGCCTTGCGCATGATGCTGGAAGAAGGGATTCCGGTAGAACAAATCACCTTCTCCTCAGACGGCCAGGCAAGTCTCCCATTTTTCAACAACCATGGGGAGTATGCAGGCCTTCAAGTAGGAAAAGTATCTTCGCTATATCACGAAGTGCGTGATTCTGTTTTAGAAGTAGGAATCCCTCTTGAAACGGCACTGAAGGTCATCACCACGAATCCCGCACAAGTGCTGAAACTATCAACCAAGGGCAGTATCCAAACCGGCAATGATGCTGATATTGTGCTATTGCAAAAGGAAACTTTGGCAATCGTCACTGTAATGGCAAAAGGAAAAGTTATGGTAGAAAAGGGTATTCCGTTGATAAAAGGGACATTTGAATGAGTTTAGACAGGATACCAGATTTCGAAAAAATTTTCACGTCTCGCATTAATATTGTGAAGAATCGCTAAAGGGGCGATACCAAAAAAGTCGAATTCCTAACTGTGAAGGAATTCGACTTTTAATTATAACAGTCATATTAACCTGTTCCCTTGTTAAGTAACAAAACATGTAAAGCCTCGAATATATCAAACTTAACTTTTTTTCGATTTTAAACCTGGAAAATCGAGACCCCCTATCCATCACTTTTATCTCAGGGACCCAGCCTATGTACTTTAGTCTTCAGAAAAGTCTTGTTGTCAGAAAAAGGTCATCCAAATAATGAAGTACTATGGAGCGGCTGAACTTTCGCCAAAGGATCAATATAGGCTTTGGCATTATTAACTGCCGTAGGACCTTCACCGAATCCGGAAGCAATTAATTTGACCTTTCCATCGTACGTACAAATATCCCCGGCTGCGTATATGCCTGAAATATTTGTTTCTTGCTTGGAATTAACGATAATTGCATTTTTATTGATGTTTAGACCCCATTCTTTAATCGCCCCAAGAGAAGAGACAAAGCCGTAATTAATAATTAAATCATCTACGTCAACCACTTCTTTTTGTTGAGTCTTAGTGTGTTCTAAAACTATTTGCGTAATGTGATCTGTTCCTACCAATTCGGAGGGAATATAAGGTGTTTTGACCTCAACAGAGGAATTCACTAATTTTTCTACACTATGCTCATGGGCACGGAATTTATCTCTTCTGTGTATCAATGTTACCTTTTCAGCAATCGGCTCTAACATAAGGGCCCAATCGACAGCAGAATCCCCACCGCCCAGAATCGCCACTTTTCTTCCTTTAAATCGGTTCATATCATTCACGAAATAATGCAAATTCTTATCCTCGAACTGTGTTGAATCTTCCAATTCTAGTTTACGAGGCTGAAAGGCTCCATTTCCAGCAGTAATGATCACTGATTTAGAGAAATGAGTATCGAGGTTTGTAGTGATCTTAAATGTTCCGTCTGCTTGCTTTTCCATTTGTTCAACTGCTTCTTCAAGACAAATTGTTGGTTCGAATACTTTCATTTGTTCTATTAAATTCTCTATCAATTCCTGTGCCCTTACTTTTGGAAAACCAGCTATATCATAAATGAATTTTTCGGGATAAAGAGCCGAAAGCTGTCCACCCAGTTGAGGAAGACTTTCGAGGATTTTCACCTTTGCTTGCCTCATTCCGCCATAGAACGCAGTAAACAAGCCAACTGGGCCGCCGCCAATAATAGTTATGTCATAGACCTTTTTTTCTTCTGTCAATGCAATCACTCCTTGTTCTTCTAGGTTGGTTGTTCATACTGAACATGATTTACTGGTTGTAAGCGATAAACTTGTAATGTTTCCACAAGTAATTCTTCCTTTTCCTTTTTTTCAGAAATGATGGATAAAAGCAATAGAATATCCACCCTTTCAAAGACAATCTGGATATGTCACCACATTAAAAATCTATAAAGCTACTGGTCACAAACGCACCTAAAATTATTATTCAAATTTATTAGGGTTACCATCAAAGGATGTTTGAGCCACTTTTATAGAATCTGTTGGACATCCTTCTGAAGCATCTATCATATCTTCCTCGAGTTCATCAGGTATAATCGCTGCCCCAACATTATTATCCAATATAACGAACGCAATCCCTTCTTCATCATAATCATAAATATCCGGAGCTGAAGCACCACAAGCTCCGCAAGCAATACACGTTTCTTTATCAACGATTGTATAATTAGCCATTTTTCCTATTCATTCCTCTCTCTAATCTAGGCCCTGGTTTTACTAAAGTATTTGCAGAAGCCTTTTCCTACTCAATACCTTTCAAAAATTCCAAAATGCTCGAATTAAACTTCCTTGGATTTTCCTGGTAACACAAATGACCGCCTTCTGGAATAATCACTAGCCGGGAGTTGATTAGCTTTTCATGAATGGCTTCTGATTCCTTAATGGGAGTTACAGTATCCAACTCACCACAAATCACAAGAACAGGAACAGCTATATGAGATAACATACTCATTTGATTTAGATGATAAAGTGAATATGCTACCGAACGATATCCTGCCGGTCTTATCTGTGTCATAATCTCTTTGACTCGTGCATGGACATTTTCTGAAGCATGGGGAGATAGCAGTGCTTGTATCCTCTTTTCCGCTATCTCCTTAGTAGAAAGGTTTTCAATTGAAAATAATCGATTTTTCAATTTCGTCTCGTTCTCTTCTGCTGATAGAGCAGCAGCCCCTCTTGTCGAATCTGCTAATATGAGTTTATTAACCTTATTAGGGTACAGGCTACAGTACTCTATCGCAATTGCCGCTCCCATTGAATGGCCGAGCAGATGGATATTTTCCAGCTTTAGCTGATCTAGCATGCCGTTCAGAATACGTGCGAACTCTTTAAAATGTCTATATTCTTCTGCTGGATCTGAGCTTTTCCCATAACCCGGAGCATCCCATGCGATTACTGTATAATGCTCCTTTAATTCCTGGATTTGTTCCTTCCATGACTGTGAATTATTGCTCATACCATGTAATAATACTAGAGGTTCTCCATTACCTTCTATTTCATAATGAATGCTTAAATCTTCTACTTTTACGAATGGCATACGATCAGTCCCCTTCTAAAGGTAAGTCTCTAACTCTTAAAGCCCCCAAACTTGATATAACTTTCTTAAATTAGAGAATGATTTACTATTTTTATATTTTGCTTGAAACCCTATAAAGAAAGTGCTTCCTTACCCGTCTTACAATTCAGCTAACGTATTCAAATACCTCTCCAGCTTAGCCAAGGCCCCGCACTGACAATCCGCCGTCGCTGGAAATGACTTCACCGGTGATTGCGCGTGATTCGTCAGAAGCTAACAGTACATAAGCCGCAACGTGATCTTCCGGCATCTGGGCAAGTTGAAGAATATTCCGTTTTTTAATGCTGCTTGCTTTCGTATCATTATCGACGATTTTCACAAATGGACGCAGCGGTGGAATCACCGTGAGTGCTGTCAATGTACCTCCTGGGGCTACGGCATTTACCCGGATGGAAGGCGATAGTTCGAACGCAAGCTGGCGCATCAATCCAATTTGGGCGTGTTTGCTCGCTGTATACCAAACACCGCCGCCATCTGGATAAAAACTTGCACCGGACACGGTAAAAATAATATTGCCATTCGTTTTTTTCAGTTCTTCAAGAGCAGCTTTAGCTCCGAAAAAAGAGCCTTTTACGTTAATATTGAATAGAAAATCATACGCTTCGGAAAGCGCCTCGGGAGTCACATCGGCAAATTTGGCAAATCCATCGAACACGCCTGCATTCGCAACGAAGACATCTAACTTTCCGAATTGCTCAACAGTAGCTTGGACCGCTTGCTCATTGTCTTCGTATTTGCTTACATCTCCCTGATAAGTAAGGATGTTTTCACCAAATTCCCTTTTCATTTTCGCTAATGTCTCTTTAGAGCGGCCGATAATGCTCACTTTTGCTCCTTCTTGTATAAAACGGCGTGTGACAGCTTCTCCTATTCCAGAAGCTCCCCCTGTAATCAAAACGACTTTATCTTTTAAGGCCATGCCCATTGTCTCCACCCCTTCTGATATCTTTCAAACATAATGAACGGTTATCCAAAGATCGTTTCCATTCATATATACGGTCTTGTAGCGAGGACATAATCCTTATATGTGTTTCATATATAAAACTATGTTTTTTTATATAAACAATTCTAAAATGTAATCGCTTCATTGTCAATGTAAGCTGTAAAAAAAACTGAAACCATCGTTCGGGAATATGTGCCTTGTACTATATCAAGCTGTGGTAATCCTTATTCCTGTGTACACGTCAATGAGTATTCAAGATTTATTGTGGTTCTCAGTAAGAACCTAGCGTTCCTTCTTACTGAGAGACCCTTTCTAAAAAACGTATGATATTACTTTTTTTGCTCTCTATAAAGTTACTTTGTTTCCTGTTGTATTACTTAGGTGATTTTCGGCAACTTCTTGTTTAATCATAAACAAGTACGCGACAAACCCCAGAGTGGCTGCTACTATCAGCATGGCAATGGAGGGACCAAAATCACCGCCAGACATATCGCGGCTCCACCCCATGATATAGCTTGAAAATCCACCCATAATATTCGTGAATCCCATTAAACCGGCCGCGCGTCCCGCTGTTTCAGGTGTTGAAAATTTGATGATGAAGAAATTGGTTAGATGAAACATTCCTCCCTGAGTTCCCATGGCGAGCCCCATTGAAACCCCGGCCATAATAGGACTAGGTGCAATGACAGCGATTGTCAAAAATACAGCTGTTAGTATGAAAAGAATCGTCGCAAGCAAGCTCGGGCGTTTTGTTTTGTCCGCCAGAAATCCGCCAGCCAGGACAAATCCTAGCGCGAATAGCCATGATAATGAGGTAATCCCAGTCATTGCATCTCTTTCAAAGCCTTTGGCCTCCACGAGATAGGTAGGAAGCCAAATACTGATTCCAAAGAACAGAAAGGACGACATCAAATTGCCAAACCAGACAATCCAATAACGATAATCCTTTGCGAAGAATTGCTTCAACTGCACATCATGCGCTTCGTCCTTTTGGCGAATATAGGAGACTTCCTCATTACTCATGCGTGGATGTTCTTCAGGCGTATTACGAGCCAAATACAGGAACATTGGAATATTTATAAACAAGTTAAAGGCGGCGAGAGCAAAGAACGCGGCCTGCCAATGAAATGTTGAAATAATGAGGATGAGCATAACGGTACCCACTGCCGGGCCAAGGTAGTTTCCAGTAATCCAGAATGACTGTGCCCTGCCAAGCTCTCTTTTATTAAACCAATTCGATATAAATTTACCCGATATCGGGATCATCATTCCTTCCCCGATTCCGAGGATGACCCTACTAATTAAAAACATTTCGTAAGAAGTGGACAGTCCTCCCATGACCATTGTCGCAGTCCATACCAGTAAACCTAAAACAGCTGTTTTCCGCGCCCCTAACTTGTCGATAATAACACCCCAAAAAATGTTGGAACAGGAGTATGAAATCATGAATATAAAGGAAATCAAGCCAATTTTCGCATTTTTATCCGGGCCAGTCAGACCAAGATCACTTAAAAATCCCGGATCGGTTTGGATAACAGAGATACCTACTTTATCAATCTGACCGAAAAACCAGAAGAAAAAAATAGGAATCGCAATGTACAACCATCTTTTTTGACCTTGTAACATGTTATTTCCCCCTTATAATAGGCTCGTTTGAATGCGCTTTCATGATTTTCGATACAAAATGGCTATCATGCTATCAAACTTCACCAACTCCCCCTTTCAAAAGATAGCAGCAACTTTTGTTTCATATAAAAAACATTGTTACCGATATTTAATGTTATATTGAATTTTCTTAATAGTCAATAATATTACGAATAATATTTTTTAGCAGAAAAAAGTAGTTTTATATACAAAACTAAATAAGGTAGAGTTTCGATAAAAAGAACCCGAAACAATACCTTACCCATCTATCACATAAAACCAGCTAATGTTTCTGCAAATCCTCGTACCTTAGGTAATGCATCTCCATAATTATTTGAAACATCATGATCTGCAGCAATAAAATGTCCATCATGTGACTGAAGCGATTCTTAGTCTAGTTCCGTTCAAGTAAAGAGTTTTAACCGGGAATAGTATGACGGTTTTCTGTCCATCACCCCAACTTATGCTGCAGCTTGAGGTGAATAAGGCATACAATTCGTGAACCGCCAACCAACGTTACCTTAGATAGGTAAACCCAAAATTGAAGAATGATTCTTCTTCCGCTCATTCGGTTGCCGTCTTCCTTTTATAACGATTCTTTATAAATATATAAAAATTAACTATTTTTATTATTTATCATTCAATGTTAGCATTTTGTTATAAGTTATTTGAAAGGATGATAGATGAATGACTATCCAATATTCTGAATTCGCAGTATTCGGGCTCGGTCCCATCGGAATTGAAATTCTACGCAGTGCTTATCAAACGAATCCTCAATCTATTATCGGTGTTGTCGATATTGACCCCGATAAGGTAGGGAAAGATATTGGCTTCCTGATCGATGAAAAGGAAACGAACAAGTGTGTAGTTCCCCATATCCAGGAAGTAAATACTGAAGCTGACCACCCTATCGCCCTACATGCAACCGGTTCCAATGCACAACAAGTATGGCCCCAAATCAAAGAGCTGCTAGATCACGGTTTTTCAGTGGTTTCCACCTGTGAACAGCTTTCCTTCCCTTGGCATCGCTACCCTTTACTTTCAAAGGAAATAGATGATTATGCTAAAGCAAAAGGACTTAGTGTCATCGGGACCGGAATCAATCCAGGGTATATCATGGATACTATGGCCATTTCTTTTACAACAGTATTGACCACCGTTAACCAAATTAAGGTCATCCGTAAAGTCGATGTTTCGAAAAGGCGCCTCCCTTTACAAAAAAAGGTCGGAATCGGGATGACCAGAGAAGAGTTTGAATTTTTGGCCCAACGGAATGAAATTGGGCATGTAGGTCTTGAGGAGTCTGTAAGGTTAATCGCTTATGGGCTGAATTGGGAACTTTCAAATGTTATCAATACCATTGAACCAACGATTGCAAGCGAAACTATGACCGTTCCGCTAACTACCTTAAAACGAGGGGGTGTTATGGGGCTCCATCAAATTTCCACAGGCAAGACTGTGGACGGAAAGGAAATTTCCTTGGATTTAACGATGTCTGCAGGTATTAAACAGGAAGATGAAATCGTTATTGAGGGGAACGAAACCCAAAGGTTGATTGTTCCAAACGGCATTTTTGGAGATACTGCAACCGCAGCAATGATCATCAATACCGCTAAGCAAATTGATGCCCTCCGTAAACCAGGTTTACTTACAATGGCTGACATCGGGGTGCCAAGAAATATAAATCAATCACACTTTGTGCGTATTTAATGGCTGACTTGCGATAAAGTATTACGATATAGGAAAAGGTGAACCCCTAATGGTTCACCTTTTCGTTTTGGTTCAACTGGGCATGTGACATGACAAAAAACCACCATAAGCGGTGGCTTTACTTCCTATATGTAGAATGCAGGTTTCGACTAACTTAAATAAGTTATCTTATTTCAGAAAAATATATTCCGAAAATGAAATGACTTTTCTATTTTCATTAATGTGTTCGAGAACCAAGTTTCACGGAAATGGCTTTGGCAGCTTTCGTTACTTTGTCAATCAATTCAGGCAAGCGATCTTCCTGAAATCTTGCTTCAATCCCAGCGACACTAATACCGGCTACTATTTCACCTTTACCATTGAGTATCGGCGCACTCACCGCTTTTGTATAATCCTCCAGTTCTGATGAAGTTATCGTGTACCCATTTGATCTCGCTTCATCCATTGCATGACGGAGTTTAGTTTTATCCGTAATCGTTCCCATGGCGATTGGTTTTAATTGGATGTTTTCCAAATAATTTTCACGCTCTTCTTCTGGCAAAAACGCTAGGATGATTCGAGAATCGCCAGCGTACAATGGCGAACGCCTTCCAATGGATGTATAAAGTCGAACAGGCTGCAGGGTGTCCACCTTTTCAATATACATCGCTTCATCCTTATCCCTTACAATTAAATTCACTGCTTCTTCAACATCATCCCGTAGGTCTTTCATGATCGGATAGGCGATTGACCTGATATCCAAACGCTCCCCTACCAGTTGACCAAACTGCAAGAATATCAATCCAAGTGAATAGCGGCCATCATCGTCCTTTGTCAAAAACCCCATTTCCTCCAAAGATCCCACCATACGGTGTAACGACGTTTTCGGCAAATTGGAAAGTTCCATCATTTCATTAAAGGTCAGTTTTGGATGATTTATGAAAAGGGTTAGGATTTGCATGGATTTCACGACCGTTTTGTTATGTGCCTGCATACAATGTCTCCTTTCACGATACATGTTTTCCTTAACTATCATTCTATTATAAAACATGGAAGAAAGGATGTAATGAAAATAACCGTATTGATTGTTTTTCGAAATGCTCTGTTTGTATTCTCATTTGATTTACCGGCACTTTTTAATATTTGATCGAATCCTTTTATTATCCCGAAGCCCCATGGAACGAGTAATAATGTGAAATGCTGAAGCGTTTAGCTGATTAAGTTACTTGATCATTACGAAAACCCATCCACTACAAAGGCATTTTCAAGATTACTTTTGTCCCTTTCCCTTCACGAGAATGAAGGATAAGGTTTCCTCCGCAAACTCTGGCTCTTTCCTCCATACTGAATAAGCCTACTCCTCTGGTAACTTTTTTGATATCAAAGCCCTTTCCTTGATCTTCTATTTCTACACGAACTTCTTCCTCTATTTCCTGGATCGTCACTGTAGCTTCCTCTGCATAGGCATATTTCCTAATATTTGTTAATGCCTCTTGAATAATACGGTAAATGGTAATTTCTTTGTTTGCATTCAGACGGCAGTTCAAATAGCATTCAAAATGTACCTTGATATGATGATGCTCTAAAAATTGCGCCACTAAAGAGCGTATGGCAGGGAACAGTCCAAGATCATCAAGTACCGATGGCCTTAATTCCCAGGATAGATGCCGGAGTGATTCGATAATTTCGGTCGCTTCATCTTGCATTTGATCTAACAGGGGATGATCCATTTCTGTCTGAAGTCTGTTAATCGTTATGAGATGGCTGTATAAGTTTTGTCCGATATCATCATGAAGCTCTCGGGAAATGCGTTTTCTTTCTTCTTCCTGCACATCAATGATTTTCCCGGTCATTTTCTGAATCTCTTCTTCCGCAAGCTTACGCTGGGTCACTTCATGACGAATCGCTAAATATTGATAAGGTTTCTGGAACTCATCAAGAAATGGAACGATTGTCGTATCCACCCAATAATAAGTATTATCCTTGGTCTTATTTTTAATCTCGCCTTTCCATACTTCCCCTGATGATATTGTTTTCCAAAGATTGTTGAAAAACTCTTTCGAATGAAATCCCGAGTTAATGATCCGATGATCCTGTCCGATCAGCTCTTCTTTTGAAAACTTTGAAATCCGGCAAAATTGATCATTGACATATTTAATCGTCCCTCTTTGATCGGTTATTGCTACAATCGAGGAAGCATCCAAAGCAAATTGGAAATCGGCCATTTTATTTACAAATTTCCCCAACTCCTCTAAAACTCGTTTATATTCGGTAATTTCCTTGCGAATTGCCAGGTATTTATATGGGTTCCCTTTTTCATTTAAGAAAGGGACAATTGTGGTATCGACCCAATAATGAGTTCCATCCTTCGCTTTATTCTTGATTTCACCCCGCCAAACACTCCCTGATGAAATTGTCCGCCAAAGTTCTTGCATAAATTCCTTTGAATGATGACCTGAATTGATAATTCGGTGGTCCTTCCCGATAAGCTCTGTTGCTGAATATTTGGATACCTCACAAAATTTCTTATTAAAGTTTATTATCTTGCCCTTTTCATCAGTAAATGCAACAATCGTGGATTCATCGAGTGCGTAAATTAAATCAACCAGTTCATTGATCGGGTAGGATTGCTGCTGGTTAATCCGTGATTGGTCTTTCACTTTATGGACTACAATTAAGTAATAAAGCTCTTTCGCAAGCTGAAAGGAGTTCACCCTGAAAAAAAGCGAAAAAGCATGACCATCCCGGTGGATCCCCAACTGGTGGATAATCTCCCCTGCTCCGCTGTGTTGCAGGTTTGCCCCTGGTATAAGATTCAGAAGCTTTTCCCCGTTCAATTCATGATGTTCATAACCAAAGTTGTCATATACCTGTTGATTCGCAAAAGAGATGACTCCAGATTCATTGACAAGGATTGTCGCATCGCTGGATCCAGGCGTTACCCCTTTTTCCATTTCCAAATGTTTATTCAAGTCCATACATAATCCTCCTTGTTGCCATGTTAAATTAAGCTGTTCAATTCCTTTTCCAGTTTTTTCGCTGCATCAAGGATCTTATGCTGGTCACTTTCAGAAATGGGCTGAACTGTTCGTTTACCTACTAATAATACCCCTTTGGGAACACCTTTAAATTGAATCGGAACCGCGAAGGCGCAACGGAGATTTTCCGCAAGCATGATGGGATAATCTAAAGCTTTGCCGTGGATATTATTGGGGAAACCCTCAATCTTCATCGGCGTCCCCGTTGATATGACCCTGCCTGCAATTCCTTTTCCATATCGAACAGTTATCCTTTTGTACTTATCATTTCTGTTGCCGGCGGCATAATGCCAGCTTATATCAGGACCTTTTCTGTTTTGTAAGGCAAGTCCTACAAAATCACCGTTCATTTCATCTAATACATATTCACACGCTTTTTTAAATGGTTGTTCCTCTTTCGATTTACTGTCCAAGTTAAATTCCATACCCTAATAACCCCTTTTTTAAAGCGAATGCAACAAGTTCATGCCTTGTTTTCATCTTGAGCTTTTCCATTAGGTTTCCTTTATGGCTTTCAACCGTTTTCACGCTTATGACAAGCTGTCCGGCAATTTCTTTATTGGAAAACCCTTTCGCAATCAACGTAAGTACCTCTTTTTCACGGTCAGACAACAGATTGATAGAATCAGCGGTTCCCTGCTTCACACTGCCTAAATATTCTTCCATTACCCTTTTTGTTGCAGATGGATGAAGGTAAGCATTTCCGTTTGATAAAGATCGGATGGCTACCAATAGTTCTTCATGGGGTGCACTTTTTAAAATACAGCCTGAAGCCCCGGCTTGAATGGTTCTGAACAAATATTCATCATCATCATGCATGGTAAGTATCAATATGGCTACCTCGGGCATGAGTTTCTTCAGTTCTGAAGTAGCGGATAAGCCATCTTTTCCATGTGGCATGCTTAAATCCATGACTACCACATTAGGCTGAAGCTCTAGTGCTCGTTGTATTCCTTCATTCCCCTCTGAAGCTTCCCCAATGACTTCCATATCGGGATGATTGTTTAGTAGCATCTTTAAGCCCATTCTTACAACGGCGTGATCATCGCAAAGCAAAATTTTTATCAAAGCAGCTCCCCCTAGGTTTGTTCGTGTTTGTATCGTTATATGAAACAACAAGGGGGATTGCACAATTCGCAAACCCCTTGTTTAGCATTTTAATATAATGGCAGAGAAATCTCTATTGAAGTCCCATGATCTACTTTTGAAAAAATGGTACAATTCCCGCCAATCAAATGCATTCTTTCACACATGGCGGCAAGCCCGCTCAGCTTATTCATGGCGGCTTCAACCTCAAATCCTTTCCCTGAATCTTTTATCATGATTAATAACATGCCTTTTTCCCATTTGAATAGTATACTTGCTTTTGTTGTATCAGCATACCTTGCTATATTCACCAATGCTTCTTGGCAGACCCTGAAAAGTGTAATGCTATCTCTATCAGAGATTTGCGATTCAATTCCCAGATTCTCCATCTCAACCTCAATACCATAGGTTGAGGTGTATATTTTCATGTAGCTTTTAATAGCTGAAATAAGCCCAAAAGTCGTAAGGGTAGGAGGATGCAATTCTACAGCCAAAAGCCTGATTTCTTGAATTGCCTTCTCCAATAGCTGTTTCATATCACCTGCATAAATTCTCATGGCAGGCTGTTCGATTGCCGTTTCAATGAGCTGCATTCCGGAAAAGAGACTGGAAAGGGACTGCCCCACACCTTCATGAAGCTCCATCGCAATTCTTTTAATCTCTTCTTCATGTGTTTGTATGATATAAGAACTGATGTTGTTTTTAAGTGGCTGAGTATTCATTCCCACCCTCCTTTTTTAATTGTCGCTGATTATTGGCCATTCAAAATGCGGCATGCTCCCCCAATTACACTTTCGGCAGAGTGGTGAGAAAACTGACGTATACCTTTTTTCCCACCTGAAACCTAGCATTAGAACTCCTAGTTCTTGAAAACTCCAATTCAGCCTTCAAATCAATCATTTCATGCGCCAGTTCATTTTATGCTTTTTTCACTCTATGACTTGAAATGTCACTAAACATACCAGCATATTGAACGACATCCCCCGCATCATTCTTTATCGAACTAATGGTCAGCCATTGCAGATATTGCTGTCCATCCTTTCGGCTATTCCAGATTTCACCTTGCCAAAATCCATTTATCTCAATGGATTTCCACAAATCCTCATAAAAAGTTCGAGACTGTTTACCCGACTTAAGTATACTAGGGTTCTTACCAATTACTTCATTTTCCTGATAACCCGTAATACTGCAAAACGACGGGTTTACTGAAATGATCTTACCGGTGGTATCGGTAATTAGAATCCCTTCTATTGTATGATCGATCACTTCTTTGGCAAGCCCCATTTTGCCTTGGAAATACATCCAAACAACTAAAATCAAACTTGCAAGGGCAACTTCCGACAACGCCATGAACCCGATTGCATAATGTCCTGTGATATTGAATAACAAGGATAAAATTAATGGCGGAAAAAAACCTCCCAAACCGCCCATAGCGGAAACGATCCCATTCACAATACCAGCCTGCTTTTGGAAATACATCGGCACCAGTTTAAAAATAACACCATTTCCCATTCCGGCACATAGGGCAATACTCAAACAGCCAATGGTGTACCAGCCAATTGATGGAGCAAAGGATAGGATCATCGCTGAAACTGTATACACTCCAAAAACGAACATGAGCAAAATGAGGGAATGAAAACGATCTGCAAGCCATCCGCCAATTGGTCTCATAAGGGTAGCAAGTACAATAAAGCCCGCTGTCCTTAGACCAGCATCAACCTTATCCAATCCAAAGTTAGCTACAAGAAAATTTGGCAGATAGATAGTAAATGCAACAAAAGAACCGAATGTTATAAAGTAAAATAAACTTAGCAGCCATAGTTTTTCATTTTTGTAGACACTCTTCACTTGTTCTAAAAGCGGTGTTTTTACTTTCAGCTCTTTTTTATCCCCTAACAGAAAGTTACCTGCGATAAAGACCGCCAAGATCACAAGATAAAGCTGTACAGTTGTTGACCAACCAAAATTCTCAGCTACAACGGGTGCTGCAAATGCCGATACTGCCGTGCCCAGGTTTCCTGCACCGTAAATTCCGTTTATAAAGCCATGACGTTCCTTTGGATAATACTTAGGTAAAGAGGTTACTCCAACAGAGAATACGGCTCCTCCAATACCAAGGAAAAGTCCTCCAATCAACAAATCGACAAGGGAATCGGCAATGCTGATATAATAAACAGGGAACAATAGTAACATAAAGCTAATCAGAAAAATTTTCCTGGCTCCGAACTGATTGGCGTAAAAGCCAAGGGGGATACGCAGTACAGATCCCAAAATGACAGGAACGGCTGTCACCAGGGCAAGCTGACTCTCTGGTATAGCAATATCTTCTTTAATAAAGGGCATCAGGGAAGAAATTAATACCCATACCATAAATCCGACTATTAAGTTTAAAGTCTGTAATGGAAGCTGTATTTTCTTAATCATTCTGATCACTCTCTCTTCTAATTACATATTGTAAACCCGTGTTTGCGTCAAAAGCTGACCACTCATTTTTATTTCGAACCATATTGCATGTCAGGGGAACAGCGAAAAAATTCAGGTGATCAAAATAAATGCGTAAATGGGTCATGTCAGGACAAATCTCCACCCTATCTATCTTTTTAGTAACAAAAGGCGCTTTATCCTGCCCATCATCATCCAAGATTGCCACTCTGGCTTTTTCCGAGACTAATGATTGTAAACCGTCCAAATTAATGTGTCCCACATGTATTGCACCCTCTCTTTGCACTGTATACATTCATTTGAAAACCCTGCAAATATTCCCAGAATGTATCTTCTGCATGATTCTCGATAAATTCAATTGTTTCCACTACAGACTCCCAATTGCTCATTCCCTTTACTTCGGCAACTACAATATCGGCCCCATCTATTGACTTTTCATCTAAATACCAGTTAAGACGGACATCTTTAAAAAGGTCTGAAAGGAGCTTATCGATTTCAGCAGCAAAATTTCCAGTTGCTTCTTTTACGAAACAAAAATCAAAGTATGTTTCACTGTTCATTTGATTCACGCCTTTTCGTTTTTCGTTTTTTTATAAGTAAATAACGCTAAGGGAAACACCACTATGTTTAATCCCCCAAATATTAGTACATTTATATAATTTTCATAATAAAATTGGTGAACCATAAATTGGGTAAATACAATATTCATCATCAAGAAAGCACAAAGCAACGCGACACCGATGTACTTAAACTTCATAACGCTTCACCCTTACAGCGTATACTGCGCCATTTTCAACTTTCACTTGAATTTCAGGCAGGGGCCTCCTTGGAGGTCCGGCAGTTGGAGCACCTGTTTCAACATCAAATTTCCCATGATGACAAGGACAGATCATTTCACCTTCTTCTTTCACCCAAAATACCGGGCAACGAAGATGTGTGCATGCATTTTGGTATGCTACGTATTTCGTTTCAGACAATCTGATCAAAATGGCATCATCATGATCCCCTGGAAATTTAAACTCCACTGCGTCACCAATTGGCAGTCCGCTTACATTAGTTATTTTTTTGTGAGGATACTCCTTTTCCCGAAGACCCATCAATTCTTTAGCCGCAATCGCTCCCCAAGGAAGGGATGAAATCGCGAATACTCCTGCAGCTCCCACTAGTGTTTTCATGAACCCTCGTCTGTCGAGCATTCTTTCATTATCCCGTTCAATATTATGGGTGTAATTATCTTCATTAAAGGGGATTTTATTATTTTTATCCGACGGCATATAAATCCCTCCTAAAATAGCTTTTCAATTCCTTGTAAAATACCAGGCAAATTTACCTTAACGTTCGTTTCACTTTCAAGATAAGGCAGGCTACTCACCCATTTTCCATTATCTAGATTAAATTGTTTTTTTCTCTTTCCAATTTCCTCATCGGTGAGCCACTGAAGTGTGTTGGATGGACAAACACTTGCACACATTGGCGGGATACCGTTTTTTGTCCGGTCAATACATAAATCGCATTTATACATTAAGTTTTGCTCTGTGTCAAATTTTGGTATCCCATACGGACAAGCGATCGTACAGTTTTGGCAGCCAATACATTTTTCAACTAAAGCTGATAAGACGGCCCCTGTCTCATGTATTTGGATTGCCTGGGCAGGACAACTTCTTGCACAGGCCGGATTCACACAATGGAGGCACATTAGAGGCATCGTCTGCCGATTGATCAGAGGGTTTACATCATAAACGTAGTTCCTGTTCCGCTCTTCATGACCTCCGCATTGTGTACAAGCAGCAAGGCATGACCGGCATCCTATGCAGTTTTCAAGTTCTAAATAGAGCCTCTTTTTCATTTATTTCACCTTCTTTATTTCGACTTTTTCCATTTGAGCCGCACAGACCTTAAACTCCGGCATACGGGATATTGGGTCAAGCGCTGCAATCGTTAATAGGTTGATAGATTGCTCGTGCCCAAAGTGGTATGGAACAAATACAGTGTCCTTACGAATTGCTTCTGTAATTTTCACTTTATAGAATGCCTCGCCTCTCCGGGTGTACAGGCGGACCTTATCCTCATGGTCCATATTGTATTTTTTTGCTGTTTCCGGATGCACTTCGACGTATGGCTCCGGGCACATATCACGCAGAAACTGGATTCTTCTCGTCTGGTTTCCAGATAAGTAGTGGTAAACGACACGACCGGTTGTTAAACGAAGTGGATATTTTTCATCTGGCTCTTCAGCAGGGGGACGGTAAGGAAGCGCACAAATTTTCGCTTTCCCGTCTGCGTGATAGAATTTTTTATCCAGGAACATATGCGGCGTTCCCATATCATTTTCATCCTTACAAGGCCAAAAAACTCCGTCCTGTTTGTCGATTTTATCCCATGTAGCACCATAATAATCGGCATATCCTCCTTTACTGGCCAGTCTGAATTCATCAGCTATATCTTTTGCTGTTTTCAAATGGGAAAAGTATTTTCCTTTTCCAAGACGTTCTGCAAGTTCTACTTGGATTTGCCAGTCGGGCTTAGATTCACCGATTGGTTCTTGTGCCTTATTTATCTTAATAATTCTTCCTTCAAGGTTAGTAACTGTTCCTTCATCTTCTGACCACGTTACAGATGGCAGGATCACATCCGCAAACTCCGCTGATTCAGAAAGATAGAAATCCGAACACACCATAAAATCAAGATTTTTCATCGAAGTTCTGACGAAATTCAGATTCGGAGCAGATACTGCAGGATTAGAACATAGCAGATACAGTCCGCGAATCGTTTTTTGTTCCATCAACTCAAACATTTCATATGCAGATACACCCGGCTGGGGCATTTCTTCAGGAGTGATTTTCCATACTTTACAAACCTCTGCTACATGTTCAGGGTTTGTAATTTTACGGTATCCTGGCAATAAATCGGCTTTCTGACCATGCTCCCGTCCCCCTTGCCCGTTTCCTTGACCGGTGAATGTCGCTACACCAGACTTTGGCCGTCCGATTTTACCTGTCACAAGCGCCAAGTTTGTATATCCAGATACATTGTCAACACCCTTATGCTGCTGTTCGATTCCACGTGCGAACATGACAACTGCATTTGGTGATTTCCCATAAATTTCTGCTGCACGAATGATTTTTTTCGATGCCACACCTGTAAGCTCACTCGTATATTCCGGTGTAAATTCTTTTACAAGTTCTTTTGTTTCTTCAAACCCGTTCGTATGATTATTAATGAATTCTTCGTCTGCATAACCGTTTTGAATTAATAGATTTAAGATTCCATTAGCAAGGGCAAGATCCGTTCCCGGTTTCAAGTCAAGATGAACATCTGCTCTTCTCGCAATAGGAGTTTCACGGGGATCTGCCACGATAATGTACCCTCCTCTTTCTTGTACGTTCCAAACACGGAACATAGAAGTTGGATGGCATTCTGCTGTGTTGCTTCCTGCGATAAATAAGCAATCTGTTTCATGAATATCAGTCCAAGGTAATGTTGAACCTCTATCAACTCCAAAAGAACGAAGGAATCCCCCCGCTGCACTCGACATGCAAAATCGGCCATTATAATCAATGTAGCGAGTTCCAAGAGCCACACGTGCAAATTTCCCTGTTAAATAGCATTTTTCATTTGTCATTGATACCCCGCTGAAAACGGATAATGAATCTTTTCCATATTTAACTTGAAGTTCCCTGAACTTATTTGCGATTAAATCATACGCCTCATTCCAGCTTGCTTTACGGAAACCTTCCTTTGTTCCCTTTAATGAAGCATCATCACGAATAAGCGGTTTTAAAATACGATCATCATGATTCGTCTGCTGGTAAGCTGTAACCCCTTTTGGACACATTTTCCCAACGGTTACAGGCCAGTCATAACGGGGCTCAACCCCAATGATTTTATTCGTCGCTACATTTACCCTTAAATTCATTCCGCACTGCATTCCGCAATAAGCACAATGGGTTTTGACCAATGTTTCATTCGGGTGTACCACATTACTTTCTGCTTTAAAAAACTTATCCTTTTGCATCCTGGTTTGCCTCCTTAACTTTTACTTCATGGATGGGGAACCCAGAAAATTGGGCAATCCTGTATTTTCTTCGACAAGGAAGGCACATTTCAGCGAGATGGTGGCCTTCTTTCGCTTGGAATTCTATATCATTCCTGCCGAGTACCTCTATGACATCTTTTGATTGTTCTGTTGAAACAAACTCATTACCGCATACTTTGCATCCTTTCATGGATTGTTCCGCATAATGTTCTCTGTAGTTTCTTGCAAATACACTCATTGGGCGGAAAGGTATGTGCGCAAGTTTTCCAAACGGAAGATAAATCAATGTAATGATGACTGACCATTGGTGAATCAGTGACATGGCCGGCTGTCCTGCACCATGCATAAAAATGTTCATGAACGTTAGTGCCAATCCTGTAACGCTGACCAATAACAGCATGAATAATGGAAGGAAGTCATACATGAATTGTTGCTCTGCCCTTGCCTGCATATTTTTCAAACGGCGATAAAGGGCCATGCATACTCCGGAAATGACCATCACTGCTGTTATGTTCAGTGCGTTATATGATAACTTCGCAATGAGCCCATCAGCTGGCACTGTCATTACTTGGGTCCCCATTGCGATGATGTTGTAGTAACCGTTCTCGTCCATTGTGAAGTACATCCATCCAAATACTAGAGGAAAGGTCACGAAGCAGGAAAGAATGCAGCCCCAGCCCATAAGAACGTGCTGTGTCCATCGGTAAATTCCCCTGTTCCAGATGAAATTGTATGTTGCTAAATGTTCAACTGTTGTTTTGGGCGTTGATCTTCTTAAGTGAATTTTGATTCCTTTTTTTATAAAAACCTTTGTTGGCGGCCTTTCCCCCCAAGCGATAAATCTGTAAAAGAAACCCCCAATAAAAATAAACGTCCCCACCATATAGCCATAAAGGTTTAAATCCACGTGTGTAAACATTCTCGTACCTATAAACGATAAGAATACAAGTCCGCAAACTGCTAGAAACATAGACTTTGCAAAATGTGATGCAAAAGCATCATCAATCGATTTTCCTGTTTTTTGATTTACGGCGACTTTTGCCTGCATTATTATTCCTCCTCATTACAAACAATTACCATACCCTTATTGTAAAATCTTGTCTGATTGTTCGATATCGGGGAACTTCCCCATCCTTTTGGAAAAATCCCCTTAACTTTTGAAAATAAACAGAAATTCAGACGTCAGAATGGTGATTAGTCCATATTTCCTTCACTCTAATTTCATAACTTCTTATTTGGGATTGGGGTAATAATGTAAATAAGTACGTATGAGGATGTTGGGTTCAAGATTTTTTTGAAGAAAAAATGCATGTCAACCTCTCCTCACTTTCGAATTGCAAAACGGTTTTGGAAGACATTATTGGACATAGTGGAAGAAAGGGACCTTCTTTATCATGAACTTTGTTTAAAGAAACAAAAAAGAAAGCACTCTTTAAGAGTACTTTCTCCAGTTTGCAGACATAAGGTCAACGGTAATCCATATGTGTTTCAGCTTCTTCAATCGTTTTACACATAGAACGAATATCGAAGGTATAATGAATGAAAAATAAGCGTCCTACCTCTGAATACATATCTTTCACCAAGTCATAAATGAAAGTGAAGTCAAGGAAGCCTCCATTTTACCAACCAATATGGTTCGGTGGCACCAGTTGATCTAAAGTAATCATTTCAAGTTGATCTCGCTGAATAGAATCATGTATAGAAAGCATCCTCTTTACCTCAAGTTTTAATAGACCTATTTTAAAACAAAAATGACTCTAGGCAAAAGTGTTCTATCTAAAAGGTAAAACAAAATTGATTGGAGCGGGTGTTCGAGACTCCAGCTTAGAAAAGCGTGTCCAGGGGAGACCCCGCAGGCGAAAGCCGAGAAGGCTCCCGGACCGCCCGCGGAAAGCGAGCCTTACGTTCCAATCAACGTCAAATTGTACAAGCTATAAAAAAAATGTAGACAAACTCGATTTTCATCGAGTTTGCCTACAGTCTGTTAATTGTAGAAGCATTATATATCCAGCCATTTTTTCAAGGCCAATGAAATTGAAACTTTCAATTCCTTCAATTGCCGTTCTTTTTGAAGGAACAGCCGTTCAGCCTCCTTTAAATTCACCCGTGAGAACTGAATCGATTCCCCTGGTTTAACCTGAGCGATAATTGGTAAATCCGCCGTAATCACCTGAGCTATCTTAGGATATCCGCCCGTTGTTTGGCTATCTGAAAGGAGGATGATCGGATTTCCATCTGGAGGAACCTGAACGGACCCATTTGTAACCGCTTCAGATAATAACTCCCCATTATCCTTTAATTTCAGTACAGGGCCCGATATTCTATATCCCATGCGGTCGGATTGATTGGAAACTTTAAATAACCTCTCTACAAAACTATCTTTACTTGAATCTGTGAAATATTCATATTGGCTTCCATCGATGAAACGGATGTGAGGTTTTCCTCCTGGCATGAACTCCTTCTCATTGACAAACCACTTTGGGAAGGTAAATGAACCTTTAAACGTTCGATCATCAAGATTCATCGAAGGTTCATTAAACTGCAAGACATCGTCAGCCTTTAATGCCCTCCCCATATAGCCGCCAATCCCAGCCCTTAGATATGTGCTTTTACTCTCCATAATTTCAGGAATAGCAAAGCCTCCCGCTACAGTTAAGTACGCCCTGCAACCTGATTTACACCCTTCAAATCGAAGAATCGATCCATTTTTCACAAGAATGGGCTTCCACATCGGTACCACCTTATTATCAAGTGTAGGTGATAAATTTCCACCTGTTATCGAAATCAGGCAATTTTTCTCTACTTTAATGGTCGGACCCATTAAAGTAATTTCTAAGGCCGCTTCTCCTTCTTCATTGCCAACCAACATATTGGCAATTCGTAAAGAATGTGCATCCATCGCGCCGCTTACAATCACCCCATGTTGCTTGAATCCTTTTCTTCCAAGATCCTGTATACTGGTCAATAAACCCGGTTTGATTACGCGCAGGCTCACTGTATCCCCTCCTTAAGAATCATTTCTTTATATTCTTGATCCGTAATCGGATGGAACTTCACAATGTCCCCTGCTTGTAATAGACTTGGAGGATTTACATTCGGTAAAAATAGTTTGGTTGGCGTTTGTCCGATCAATTGCCATCCACCAGGCGTTGATATGGGATATACTCCCGTTTGCATACCGGCAATCCCTACTGCCCCTGCCGGAATGGTCATTCGGGGAGAGGAACGCCTAGGTGTCGCGATGTGCTCTGAAAGTCCGCCAAGAAACGGGAAACCCGGTGCGAACCCGATCATATAAGCCAAATATTCACCGGTTGAATGAATATGAATGACTTCATCAGTAGTCAAATCATTATAGCGTGCAACATATTCCAAATCGGGTCCATATTCATACCCATAGCACACGGGAATGGTAACCGTTCGATGTATCAGTTTCTTATCTTCTTTTAAATCCTGTAATTTCATTTCCAAGATGGAACGGACCACTTCAAAGGGAGATATGGTTTCATTACCATTGCTTTTATTTTGTTCCTTATAAATAACCAGTGGATCATAAAAAACCGTCAAATTGGTATAAGCCGGTACACATTCTATAAACCCTGCAAAAGGTTCATCTTCCAGCAAATCCTTTAACAATTTTATTTTTTTGTGAACGCTGTATTCCATTCCATTCCCGAATGTTATCACGATTGCGGAATCGCCTAATGGAGAAAGTGTACATGCAGTTTTATTCAAAAGCTTTTCCGGCATAGGAATCATCTCTTTCTGTCAGTTATAAAACTCCTAATTTTTCATCACGAATGTCCGTTATGAACATATATCCAGGTGCATGCGTGATCATGATCTCCGGTTTAGTTTCCATAGCAATGGATTGAGGTGTTACACCACATGCCCAAAATACTGGGACTTCCCCTTCACGCATCGTTACTGGATCACCAAAATCCGGATGCTGAATGCTGGAAACACCAATCGCTTCAGGGTCGCCAATATGGATTGGAGCGCCATGAACGGCCGGAAACCGCGATGTCACTTGAGCTGCCCTCACCACATCCTTTTGTGGAATAGGCCTCATGCTAGCCACCATTTTCCCATGAAAAATCCCTGCTTCAATACAAGGGATATTGGTTTTATACATTGGTACATTGCATCCCTCTTCAATATGACGAATCGATATTTCATTGTTTAAAAGGGCGTGTTCGAATGTAAAGCTGCACCCAATTAAAAATCCAACCATATCCTCTTCCCAGTAGTTTGAGATATCCGTTACTTCTTCAACTAATTCTCCATATTTATATACCCTATATTTCGGAATATCGGTGCGGATATCCCCAGACCTCGCTGCAAATGCGGGAATGGGTGAACCTATTTCCGTAACATCCAGCAATGGACAGGATTTAGGGTTACGCTGACAGAATAATAAGAAATCAAAAGCATGCTCTTTTTTTAAGATGGCTAAGTTCGCTTGTGCATAACCGTTAGCCATGCCAGCGGTCGGTTTTATCAATTCGTTGTTTCGAATCATTGAACGCAACTCAGCCGGGGTAGCTTGAGAAAGATCGATCATTAGTATTCATCTCCTATTACAAAGTGGCAGAAAGTGACAAACCGGCACGCCACATCCACTTTTATTTATTGGATTTTCATTCATTGATCATTAAAAAAGTGCTGGCAGTTGTTTCATTAATGTATATACGCCCATCAACGCCATGATGACAACCACGAATACACCGGAAATCGTTAACCATAAAGGATGCTTATAATCACCCACGATATTTTTCTTATATGCGGCAATTAACAATGTTCCAAGAGCAATTGGTAAAATCAGTCCATTAATGGCCCCAACTATAAGCAATACTTTAACCGGTTGGCCAATCAATAGGAAGCAAATGGTCGATACCGCTATAAAGCCAATGATTATCCAGTTAGCCTTCTTATTTATCTTTTCGCTGAAAGTTCTGATAAATGAAACCGAGGTATATGCAGCTCCAACTACAGACGTGATCGCTGCTGCCCACATGACGACGCCAAAGATTTTATATCCTATATTACCGGCAGCTAGCTGAAAAACGGAAGCTGCAGGGTTATCCGGATTAATTTGTAATCCTTTCGATACAACACCCAGTACTGCCAGAAATAAGGCAACGCGCATGACTGTCGTGATTAATATCCCCATTACCGAGCTCTTCGTGACCTGAGGTAACGAGTCAACGCCCTTCACTCCTGCATCCAATAGACGATGGCCCCCCGCAAAAGTAATATAGCCGCCTACAGATCCGCCCACTAATGTAACGATGGCGATAATATCGATTTTATCAGGAGCAAAGGTCTTCACTACCGCTTCCCCTACAGGAGGAGAGGTTGTCCAAGCAACGTAAATCATCAAACAAATCATGAAAAATCCAGCGATTTGCGTAAAACGGTCCATCGCTTTTCCTGCTTCTTTCACTATAAAAATCAGTACGGCGATGACTGCGCTTATTGCCGCCCCCGTAGTTGGGGATATTCCCGTCATCGCATTCAGACCTAATCCGGCTCCTGCGATATTTCCAATATTAAATGCCAGCCCGCCCATGACGATCAGTGCTGCCAGTACATAACCCAGCCCAGGAAGGACCATGTTTGCAATCTCTTGACCCCGTTTTTCGGATACAGCAATAATCCGCCATACATTGGTTTGGGCAAATATATCAAGAATGACCGAAATTAGGATAACGAAACCGAAACTTGCCGCAAGACTTTGGGTATAAACGGTCGTTTGCATTAAAAAACCTGGTCCAATTGCCGAAGTTGCCATTAGGAATGCTGCACCTAACAATAAAGTGCGGTTCGTTTTTGGCTTAGTCAAATTCTTTTTCTGTGCTGTTGTATTTTTGATTGGCTCCAATGGAATCTGCCTCCTGATTGTTTAGTTTTTTTCAAGAAAAGGACTTGACTGTTATTTCAGATAATTGCAAGGATTCCCTAACATGCCGTGCAAAGGATAAAGCATGTGCCCCGTCCCCGTGAATACAAATGGTATCTGCTTTCAAAGCCACATCTGAGCCTTGCTGGGACAGTACCTTCCCTTCCTTCACCATGCGAATGACTTGGGCAACCGCAACATCATCGTTTTCAATCAGTGCGTCCTTTTCCAATCGGGAAGTCAATGAACCATCATGTTGGTAGGTGCGATCGGCAAATACTTCACTCCCTGTTTGTAATCCGATAGCCTGTCCGGCGCGTATTAATTCACTGCCCGACAAACCAAATAAAATAAGCTCGGGATTCACTTTATATACCGCTTCGGCAATGGCCATGGATAACTCCTTGTTCTTTGCGGCCATATTGTACAAAGCCCCATGCGGTTTCACATGCTGCATGCTTCCGCCTTCGGATTGCAGGAAGCCATTTAATGCTCCAATTTGATAGACGACAATATCATAAGCTTCCTGTGGAGAAATATTCATATTGCGTCTGCCAAATCCTATTAAATCCTGTAAACCTGGGTGGGCTCCGATTTTGACTTCTTTTCCTAAAGCAAGCTGAACCGTTTTTCTCATGACTGTCGGATCACCAGCGTGGAATCCACAAGCTACATTAACAGATGTTACATAATCTAAAATCTCTTGATCATTACCCATCCGGTAAGCGCCAAAACTTTCTCCTAAATCACAATTCAAATCAACCTTGTTCATACTACCCTCTCCTTTAATAACGGAAATTTTAGTAAACCATAAAAATATGTAAGTACTCTTTCAATCATTCACATGCGTAAGTTCCGTAATTCGGAACTTCAGTTTCATATTTCGGAATATTCTCATTCTAGCATATTTTAATTATTTCGACAATATTTTGTTAGAAAACCTAACATTACAGTTTGATACAAAAAAGCCGTTGTTTCCTTTGTAAGGAAGCAACGGCCATGATTACAGCTTTTAAGTTTGGAGTCTATTAATTCAAAATCGGTTAATCGAAAACAATGAAATATCTTCCTTTGTCGTACCGGAGATAATCAAGTCACTCAAAATTTCTCCCATGACACTGCTGAATTTAAAACCGTGTCCAGAGAAACCTGCGGCTATAGCAATATGTGGATAATAAGGATGTTTATCCACTATAAAATGCTCATCAGGGGTCATGGTATAGATGCAAGTTTTCCCATATTTCATTTTTTGATCAGCAGGCATATATTGCCCTAAAAACCTCATCAAATCTCCTTCATCCTCATCCAATTCACCAAAACCCTTAATACAGCCATCAGGATTGATCCGCTGTCCTCCATCATGTCTCCCTATTTTCAGTCCAGAACCATTTATACTAGGAAAGCCATAATATGTACCAACTGAAGTATCAAAAGTAAAAGCCGGAAAATCATTATGATTATATAATTTTTCATTTGCATGAAACCAGGCAAATGTTTTTCTGATGGGTTCCAGCGGGAGATTCAAATCTAACATCGCCAATATTTTCGGTGCCCACGCCCCAACTGTAACCACTAAAGACTCCGAGTGGAATGTCTGTTCATCCGTTATAACCGTGACCCCGTTACCATGAGCAACTATCTTCCTTACTTCACTGTTTACAATGATGTCGGCACCATGGGATTTCGCAAGTTGTTGATACGCCCTTAAGCACTCTTCACTTTTCAACACACCCGAAGTCGATTCATAGCACCCAATGTAGTCTTCCGGCAGTGTTATTCCTGGCCACCTCTCATGAATTTCATGGTAATCCAATATTTTCATAGGTAAACCATATTCCTTTGATCCTGCATTCACTTGTTTAATGAAAGTGGAATTCTGGCTTCCAGCATTCAGGACCCCCGTTGGAAGAAATAATGGTTGACCTGAAATTCTTTCCAATTCACCCCAAAGCTTTTGTGATTTAAGTGCCAAGGAAACATACTCCCTGCCTTCACCATAAGCATGCCTAATAATTCTTGTTTCCCCGTGATGGCTCCCCTTATTATGAGGAGGAGCAAAGGAATCCAATAATAATACTTTTTGTCCTTTTTTTGATAGATAATAACCTGAAGACATTCCCATGGATCCAGCTCCAATTACAATTACATCATAATGCATCTTTCATCCCTCCTCCTTTAAATATGGTCCTTCATTTTAAAAAAAGGAAGCCATTTTACCTTAAAATAAAGTAAAACAGCTTCCACATGGTTTTAGAACTCTATTTCCCCGATCTCCCTTTCAACGAGCTTCACTATTTCCCCTTCATGAATTTGCCTATAAATCGCTTCAATGTCAGGATGAAAAAAGCGATCTTCTTCAACCATCGGGACTTCGCTCCGAACTAAATGATATACCTCCTCCGTAACCGGTGACGGTTTCAAAGGTAGATGAAAATCCATTGCTTGTGTTGCCGTCATCAATTCAATGGCTAAAATATATTCAAGTTTCTTCGAAATCCGATATGCTTTCCTCGAAGCAAAATAGGCAAAACTTATCACGTCTTCTTGATTTGCACATGTAGGGATATTATCTATTGTCGCTGGATGCGAGAGCACCCTGATTTCATTTAATAGCCCGGCAGCTGTATATTGCGGAATCATGTAGCCGCTATTTAAACCTGGATTAACCACTAAGAAATTAGGTAATTCACTAAGGTGATGGTTTACAAGGCGATCTATTCTGCGTTCTGCTATTTTTGCTAAGTTTGCTAACGCTATGGATATCGCATCCGCATAAATCCCAACAAATGAACCATCAAAATTCCCAGCCATCAGGCCAATTCCATCTTCCTCTTCAGGAAAAATCAGAGGATTGTCACTTACAGAGTTCATTTCATTCTCGATTGATACAGCAGCGTCTTTCAATACTCTTTTTATGGCTCCATGTACTTGTGGAATGCATCGTAAGCTAAGTGCATCTTGTAATCTATGTTCCTTGTATGTATCGATGATTTGGCTGCCTTCAAGAATCCTTGATACATTTCTGGCTGTCTTAGCCTGTTCCTCATGTTTTTTCAATGAGTGGGGACGGGGATCAAATGCTTTTATAGTACCCTTCAGCACTTCTAAGGACATGGCTCCCGTAATGTCGGCGGTTTTCGCGGCTTGCATGCTATTGTATAAAGCCAGGACAGCAATCGCGGTGACGGAAGTAGTCCCGCTTGTAAGTGCCAATCCTTCTTTAGCACCTAACGTAACAGGTGCTAATCCCGCTTTCCTTAAAGCTTCCATGCCAGGTATGAGCTCATCTTCATACCATGCCTCCCCTTCACCCATCACCACTAAGGCCATGTGAGCTTCTGGAGAAAGATACCCCACTGACCCATCACCTGGAACAAACGGAATGATATCGTGATTTAATAGTGAAGCAATTAGATTTAATACCTTTAAACGAACTCCTGAATACCCTTGGCCTAAATTCACTAGTATCATCAACTGAATGGCCCTTACGACTTCTTTTTCAAGAGTTTCCCCAACAGAAACGGCATGTGAACGAACAATATTCCGTTGAAGGGTTTCTGCGTCCTTTGGAGAAATCACCTCGGTCATATTACTGCCAAAACCAGTAGTTACACCATAAATCAATCGATTTTCATCTAAAAACTTGTCTATTAAGCTACGTGATTTATTCACCCTATCACAATATGTTTGTGTAAAGGAAACCATCGCCCCATATCTTGCAACCGCAATTACCTCTTCGATTGAGATTTCACCATCACCTAGTACAACCTCTTTAATATCCTTCGGTTGTAAACAATCGGCAGTTGTCATCCTTATACATCTCCTCTCCTATGACTTATCAAGAAGGAGAAAAAAGTTTTGGTCCTTCTCATTTATTTACTGGAAGTTATCTTATGTTATTTTTTCATTTTTTGTAAAGGGAATTTCTGTTCCTTTCGGAGAATTCTCCGTTTCCAGCAATGGGTCACTTGCTTCATGTAATGAAAGATTCTTTGTTTCAGGTGCCCAGGCTATCGATACGATCAATCCCACCAGCAGAATGGCTGCCATTCCTGCCATTGAGGCACTTAATCCGAATGAACTTAAAGAAACAGGCAGCAGAAATGTTCCAATCGCAGAACCAATCCGACTAATTGCCGTAACCATACCTATTCCCGAGCCACGGATTTCAGTTGGAAAAAGCTCTGCTGGGTATACTAGTGTAAGGTTCGATGCTGCTGACATGAAAAAAGTAAAGATCAAGAAGGCTACCAACATTAAGAATTGAGAACCATTGTGTAAGAAGCTGAGTGAAAACAATGAAACAGTAAGTATCGTGAAAGCCCCGATGGTAAATCCTCTACGAGAAAATTTTGCTAGCAGCCAAAGACCAATAATTGCCCCAACAAGCAAGAATAGATTTAACATGGTATCGGCAAAAAAGTTCTGTTCAAACCCCATTGAACTAAGGATTGAAGGCAGGAAAGTATAAATGGCAAAGTATGGAATAACGAGAGTCAATTTGAATATTCCACCAAAAGCCAACCGCTTACGAAGCCTTTTACTGAAAAGCCCACGAAACCCCAGAGTCTTTTGATTTTCTGTGCCAGTCGCCGTTTCTCCCATTTCAACGTTCGCTCCAAGGTGTTTTTTTACGATTTGGCGAGCTTCTTCGACACGTCCCATGCTGACAAGCCACCTTGGTGATTCAGGCGTTCCTATTCTTAAGATTAAAACCACAATTGCCGGAATGGCTGCGCTGACAAGCATCCAACGCCATGAGTCTGAACCAACCTGGCCCAAGTAATGACCAACAAAGTTTGATGCAACATATCCAAGCGTCCACACTACGTTTATAGACGCGAGGAGCGAGGAGCGATACTTTTTGGGAGAAAACTCGGCAAGCAAAGTCGTACCTACAGCGTAATCCCCTCCAAGTCCAAAACCAATCAACAACCGTAAAATAAAAAGCTCTTCTGGGCTGCTAACAAAAAATTGTAAAATGGTAGCTACCGTGATGAGTAAAAAGTTTACGAGAAAGATTTTCTGTCGGCCTACACGGTCAGAAAGTCTTCCGAGTATTAGAGATCCCGCAAACAGACCGATTAAAGCAGAGCTGCCGATAAGCCCTGTCCACAATGAATTCATATTCATCTGAGGGCCGAATACTGTCAGGGCCATCGCAATGATCCCTAGAGAATAGCCATCACAAAAACTGGAACCGAATGTGAGTCCTGCAATTCGAAAATGAAACCTATTAAACGGGGCATCGTCAATCGTGAATTTTTGTTCGTTCAAAGAATCTCCTCCATTTTTTGATTTATCAGATATATTGATTCAAAAAAAACACCAGAACTGTAACACGCCGTGAGTGGCGAAGAAATTGAATGGCACGATTAAGCTTAATACTATAAAAAAATTGAGCAAAGAATATTATAAAAATATACTCTTTTTATAAACTATATCAAATCATTCTACCTTTTAATTTCTATTTAATATATGAAAATATAGTTTAAGATTCAATCAATTGTTTATCATTGAAATAAATGACTTCACTAAGGATTTTACAGCCTTCCATTACCTCAAATTTATCCCTTTCTTCCTTTTCTGTGCTAAACTCAAACATTTTTATGCCATTTTTCGAATGGATAGTGATTATCCACATAAAACTCCCTCTACATGGAAGATTCATTTCCACGAATTCCTTAAAACACTTTCATTTAATCTCACTGTAAAGTGGTAAAGTGTTTAATGCTGCCAATGGGTAGGATGATAAACCACCATCCTACTATTCAACACCATTACATATGGATAAATACTTCTAAAAAGCCCAATTCATCTGCTGAAATGGGTAGATATTGACTGAAGATCAAGGCCTGATCTTTTTTAGTTATTCTTAAAGGCCAGTTTTTAGAATCACTCTTCAAAAATGGCGTTAAAGGGGTTTTTACTCGACAAATTCATGCTCATGGCCATTATTTTATCCTTTGAACCGCATGGGCTCTCATAAAAGTAGGAACTAGATCAATCGGATGCTCCTCTTGTAAACTTCTTCTGAAAGTGAAATACATAATCCGTAATCAATATACATCCATTTATGCCTTATCTTAGCTAACCATATTATTGGTGGTTTCCGATGAGTTACCTTGTTTGCCAGGCTTCACGAAAACCATGGCTATCATGCCAATCGTGACGGCTATAGATGCTGCAATAAACATGGCATTATATCCATATATGGCGACAAGACTTCCTGTTAAGGTAGGGGCAATAATGGTAGCCAGATTGGCAATGAAATGAGTTACCCCGCCAAATGTACCAGCTTTATTCGGTTCTGTATCCAGAACCACGATCCAATAAATGGAATTAGGTAAATAATTAAAGGCATTTCCTATACACATTAAAGCAAGTACGGCCGCCGCACTCTCGACAGTCGGAATCAACATAAAACATACAGCAGTACAAAATAAGGAGACTACTGTGAACCAAGATCTGGCAATACGTAAATTCCCTGTTTTCCTGCGTAATATATCTGAGATTTTACCACCTAATAATCCAGTGATAATAGCTCCTACCCAGGGAATCATACCAATATATGAAAGAGAAGAAAGGGAATAATTAAATTCATCTTGCAGATATTTTGGGGTCCATGTAAGTAATAAAATATTTACATATAAAAAGGCAAAATATCCAATTGCATTAAATACTAACGTAGGGTTCTTAAAAAAATGGTACCATGGTACATTTATTTGTTCGTCTAATTTCGTCTCACCTTTTATTAAAATATCTGCTCTTCGAATTTCTTCGAGTTCGGTTTTCGAGACTCTTGGATGATCTTCAGGTAAGTTTGTAAATACTTTGTTCCAGATTGCTACCCAAATAAAGCCTAATATACCGAGAATAACAAATGTTACTTTCCAGTTAGTGAATGTTAGAAGACCTACTACGATGGGTGCAGTAATTAATGCTCCAATTGGCGTTCCAACTAATCCAAGTGCTACAGCAAACCCTTTTTCTTTAGGAGATACCCAGTTTGCCATCGTTCGGTTCATCGTTGATAAGGTAGGTCCTTCAGCTAAACCAAATAAAACACGAAACACCGCAAATCCTGCCAAGGCAGAGCCTCCAAATAATGCTGCACCTATGTGACCTGCGAAGATTGTCCCAATTTCAAAAATAGACCACGTAGTTCCGGCAATGATCCACATGAATTTAGGACCTTTCTTATCTGCTAAAGCACCACCAAATAGTGCACCGAATATATAACCATATCCAAAATACCCCAGTATGGCTCCCCAACTTACTGGATCTAAATTGAACTCCTTGATTATTTCAGCTTGGGCATATGAAAGTGCACCTCTATCAATATAATTTATGATTGTAATAACAATAATCATAAAAATGATAAAATAACGATAGTTATTTCTCAACATGTAATCACTCCTTGATGTTTGGTAGAGAGCAGCAATACTGAATGATTTTAAACATCAGCATTATGCAGCCTGTAATAAATTTAAAGCCATGAATATCCTGGTCTTAGAGAAGCTCAGATCAAGACAAAAAAACATGATAATCGGATACTGGCCAAGTTCTAGTAAAATATAAAAAAACACATTAATAGGCATTCCACCATGGATAGAAGCATGTATACCCGTGCAACTGAAATATCAGATACATCTCTTGCTTTGGCAATTCGGAATACTGTTAGATCATGTTGTACGTATCAAAGCCTTTTTACATCCGCCAAAATTCCAGCGGATATAAAGAGGCTCCTGATACATAGATTAAAGGTTCATTAAATTGGCGTTTCATGAGAGATCCGGTCAACCTAATTATGGTTCGATGGGTATAGACTCTCTTCTATTAGTGAATTTTATAGACCAGTCAGGCTTTTGGTATCAGTCTTCACTTTATCATTCACTACTTGCACTCCATTTTTCCATACAGACTTAACGTGATTGACCCCAAATAAATATTGCAACTCCTGATAGTTTTCAACATTCCATAAAACGACATCCGCTTGTTTTCCGACTTCAAGGGATCCGACCCTTTCTTGCCTGTTGATTGCACAAGCAGCATTGTATGTCGCCGCCGTAAGAGCTTCTGCAGGGGTAAGCCGCATCGAAATGCATGCCAGATTCATGACAAGCGGCATGGATGTCGTCGGTGAAGATCCGGGATTGCAATCGGTCGAAATGGCAACAGCCACTCCTTCATCAACCATTCGTCGTCCAGGGGCCGCTTCTTCCCGTAAATACAAGGCAGTGGCTGGAAGCAAGCAAGCAATCGTGCCTGACTTCGCCATAGCAGTAATCCCCTCATCGGAAGCTTTTAACAAATGCTCAGCTGAAATGGCTCCTATCTTCGCAGCTAATTCAGCTCCACCGTATGGCTCAATTTCATCAGCATGAATTTTAGGGATCAAGCCGTACTTTTTCCCCGCCTTTAAAATCCGCTCTGATTGTTCAGGGGTAAAAACCCCCTTTTCACAAAAGACATCATTGAATTCTGCAAGCTTTTCTTCAGAGACGATTGGAAGCATATCATTAATCAGATGATCGACAAATTCATCCTCGCGGCCTTTATAATCCTTTGGAACCGCATGGGCACCCATAAAAGTAGGAACCAGATCAATCGGATGCTCTTCCTGTAGCTTCTTCATCACCCGCAACTGCTTTAATTCGGTTTCCAAATTCATTCCATAGCCGCTTTTACCTTCTACTGTAGTCACGCCATGAGCGAGAAACGAATCAAGTCGTCGCGTGGTTTGCTCCATCAATTCTTCTTCACTTGCTTCCCTTGTCATGCGGGTGGTAGCATGAATGCCCCCACCTGCGTTCATAATGTCCATATATGTTGCGCCTTCAAGCCGCATTTCAAATTCACGTTCCCGACTCCCGCCATATACAACATGCGTATGTGGATCAACTAACCCAGGTGTCACCAAATGGCCAGTTGCATCAAAGACTTCAGCTTCATGCATTCTATCAGCATAGAGTTTTTCCAATTCCTTGGTTGTCCCGACGGCTTGGATCAACCCTGATTCCATCCATATACTTCCATCCTCTATCAAACCAAGCTCCGACATTGCCTCTTTGGAACGCGGACCTTTCCTTTCAGAGGTAAGGGTAGCAAGTTGAGCGGCATGTTTTATCCAAATTGGCTTTGTCATTTTTTATCAATTCCTTTATCAAGCATCGGGATATTAATACCTCTTTCACGGGCTGTTTCCTCTGCAAGTTCATATCCTGCATCAACATGGCGTACTACACCCATCCCAGGGTCCGTTGTCAACACTCGCTCAATCCTGGCTGCTGCTTCTTTTGTGCCATCTGCCACAATTACAACGCCTGCATGCATGGAGTAACCCATTCCTACGCCGCCACCATGATGTACGGAAACCCAGGTTGCACCGCCCACAGCATTCACCATTGCATTTAAGATCGGCCAGTCAGCCACTACATCGGAACCATCCTTCATGGCTTCCGTTTCACGATTCGGCGAAGCGACAGAGCCAGAATCCAAATGGTCACGCCCAATCACGATCGGGGCCTTCAATTCACCGCTTGCAACCATATCATTGAGGATTTTACCAAAACGGGCGCGCTCCCCATAACCAAGCCAGCAAATACGGGAAGGAAGACCTTGGAACTGGATTTTGTCTTGAGCCATTCTAATCCAGTTACATAGATGTTCATTATCAGCGAATTCACGTAAAATGGCTTGGTCTGTTTTATAAATATCTTCTGGATCTCCAGATAAAGCGACCCAACGGAATGGACCTTTACCTTCACAGAATTGCGGACGGATATAAGCTGGAACGAAGCCCGGGAAGTCAAAAGCATTCTCTACCCCTTCATCTTTCGCAACTTGACGGATATTGTTGCCATAATCAAACGTCACAGCTCCTTTTTCCATCATTTCAAGCATCGCCCTTACATGTTTGGCCATTGAAGCTTTAGAGAGTTTAATATACTCTTCTGGATTTGCATTCCGTAATTCTGCAGCCTCCACCATTGACAGACCTGAAGGAGTATATCCATTTAGCGGATCATGGGCCGAAGTTTGATCCGTCAAGACATCAGGAATGAAGTTCCTTGCGATCATTTCCGGAAGAATATCTGAAGCATTCCCAATCAAACCAATCGATAATGCTTTCCCTGCAAGTTTAGCTTCATTCGCTAAACGAATGGCTTCATCCAATGAATCCGTTTTCACATCGGTATAACGAGTCTCAATCCTCCTGTCAATTCTTGTCTCATCTACATCGATCCCGATACAGACTCCACCGTTCATCGTAACTGCCAGCGGCTGTGCCCCTCCCATTCCGCCTAAACCTGCCGTTAGAGTGATGGTGCCTTTTAACGAGTTATTAAAATGTTGTTTTGCAAGCTCGGCAAAGGTCTCGTATGTACCTTGTACGATCCCTTGAGATCCGATATATATCCAGCTGCCTGCTGTCATCTGCCCATACATCATCAATCCCTTTTTATCAAGTTCATGGAATGTTTCCCAGTTCGCGTATGCAGGGACGATATTTGAATTTGCAAGCAGGACACGTGGTGCATCCGAATGCGTTTTAAAAATGGCCACCGGTTTCCCTGATTGGACAAGTAAAGTTTCATCTTCTTCAAGCTCTTTTAGTGATTTGACGATTGCATCAAAGCATTCCCAGTTACGAGCTGCTTTCCCAATCCCTCCGTATACCACCAAATCTTCTGGACGTTCAGCAACTTCAGGATCCAAATTATTCATAAGCATTCTTAGCACTGCTTCTTGTTGCCATCCTTTAGTATGCAATTCTGTTCCAGTATATCGGATAACCTTATTTGTAATCGTGTTCATTTTCATTTCCCCCTTGTTTTTGTTATATATTCATTCTATAAGAAAAATTCAGAATAATTAATTATAGTTTAATGATTATTTTATAATCTATTTTACATTTTTGTAGTTAACTTTATTATTTTATGAATAATTTCAATAATTACATTGTTATGAAATAAATAAAAAAGGACGATTCATTTATTGAATCGTCCTTTTTTAGACTGTAGACAAACTATAACTTTGATTTCCTCTCCAGGTACTCGCTTTCCGCGGGCGGTCCGGGAGCCTCCTCGGCGCCTTTGCGCCTGCGGGGTCTCCCCTGGACTCGCTTTTCCCGCAGGAGTCTCGTACCCTCCGTTCCAATCAACTTGTTTTAACAAATAGATATAACCCTTTTGCCTAAAGTCTTCATTGTTTTAATATCGCATTAATAAAACTTGAAGTGATGAGGATGCTTTCTTAACATGATTCTTTTTAATAAGGTCAACTAGAATTTTTTAATCCGAACCCTTTTTGTCTACAAACTGAAAGGACGATTCATTTTATTGAATCGTCCTTTTTTAGACTGTAGACAAACTATAACTTTGATTTCCTCTCCAGGCACTCGCTTTCCGTGGGCGGTCCGGGAGCCTCCTCGGCGCCTTTGCGCCTGCGGGGTCTCGCCTGGACTCGCTTTTCCCGCAGGAGTCTCGAACATCCGCTCCAATCAACTTGTTTTAACATTTAGATATAACCCTTTTGCCTAGAGTCTTCATTGTTTTAATATAGCATTAATAAAACTTGAAGTGATGAGGATGCTTTCTTAACATGATTCTTTTTAATAAGGTCAACTGGAATTTTTTAATCCGAACCCCTTTTGTCTACAAACTGAAAGGACGATTCATTTATTGAATCGTCCTTTTTTAGACTGTAGACAAACTATAACTTTGATTTCCTCTCCAGGCACTCGCTTTCCGCGGGCGGTCCGGGGGCCTCCTCGGCGCCTTTGCGCCTGCGGGGTCTCCCCTGGACTCGCTTTTCCCGCAGGAGTCTCGAACATCCGCTCCAATCAACTTGTTTTAACATTTAGATATAACCCTTTTGCCTAAAGTCTTCATTGTTTTAATATAGCATTAATAAAACTTGAAGTGATGAGGATGCTTTCTTAACATGATTCTTTTTAATAAGGTCAACTGGAATTTTTTAATCCGAACCCCTTTTGTCTACAAACTGAAAGGACGATTCATTTATTGAATCGTCCTTTTTATAAGCCAGACCGATATGCTGATGGTGTATAACCTTCAAGCAGTTTGAATTTGGCATTGAAATAGGTTTGATGTGAATAGCCGGCCAATTGTGAGATTTCCTCCAATGATAAATCCGTTTCCTTTAATAAACGTTTAGCTTCCCTAATTCGAACTTGGTGCAGCGTATTTCGAAAAGACTCGCCTGATTCGGCCGCAAATCGACGGCTGAGTGTACTTTTATTGATTCGCAGAGTATCTGCACAACTCGCTAGATTCCACTGTGCGTCCCAATAGTTGGACTCGATCAGTTCCCTTGCCTTTTCGCTGATTGTGCGTGCCCCTTCCTGTAATTGTCCATGATCCTGCAGAAGCATATGGGTGGTGAACGCATGCAGCTCTTTCACTATTTGATGGATGACAGGTTTATGTACAATTTGCTGAAATACATCATAGTATATGGCTTCCAGTGAAGCATTCTGCAAGTTGTATGATTTCATATGCCTGCGAATCTGTGCAAGTACGCTTGTAAGGCGGATACGAACGATTTCCGGGTCGGGGTATGGTCGTTCGAAAGTAAGGAATTCACGCTCAATCCAGTTCCTGATGGCCTTCGCATCCCGTCGCTCGAGCATTTCTATCCATAGTCTTTGTTCAAGAGGAGTGAGGAAGGGATCCATCTCTCGAGGGGAAGTCTGTTGACTTTCGGCTAAGATGATATCATATCCATCAAAAAAGATTTGTCTCGTAAATTCACGAGTTTGCTGATACATCCTTTTTAAAGACTCATCTGATGTTGCCGCCTTTATTATGATGGCAAGGGGCTCATCCATTCTTTCTTTCCAATGGGCAAGGAAGGCCTGATACTCTTCCTTATATATCTCCATTTCCTTTGTTTCCTGGACACATAAAATAAAATCCGATAAAGCGAAGATTTGATTCTTCCCAGTAAAAGAATATCGTTGCAGTTCATCATAAACTAATGGAAGGGTCTTGTTATCAGGTGTCAAGAAAGCGACCATGGTTATACGGCTTTCATGCTTCCGGTCTGTCAAGAAGAAATCTGGATACCCAATATCCAGAGCATTCTCATCATCCATGGTGTTTGACGAGATATGACCTGGACCATTTCTCAATTGAAAACGTAATTGTTGGATATGTTTTACCAAATCCGCCGAAGAAAAAGGACGGAATAAAACATCTTCAGCACGAAAACGTAAGGCTCGATAAGCCGTTTGAAAGATTCGCTCAGATGAAATCCCTAACCAACGAATTCCTCTCCGCTTTAACGAAACACCCATCGCCTCACTTTCATCCGTCCAAATATCCATATCCAAAATAACGAATTCAGGTTGCTGATTGCGTATGCCCTTTTCAAATTCTTCAATCGTTTTCCATAAAATCAGTCTAACTCCCGTTAGGTGGGACTCCACGATCCAACGAATTCCTTGAGCCTCAATCTCATCTTTTGCCACCAAATGAATTTCCACATCATCACCTCATTTCTGCTGTTATTCCTATAATGAATAAATATGATGTCTGTACATGAAAAGAAAAGGAACCCCTTGTCTTTTCGAAAGCACTTGTATCTCCATTCTAATCCCGCCGAAAACTACAAACAAGTCTTATTGGCCAGAACCTTCGATTTAGATTGAATGATGACATGCTCAACCGGTATTTCCATCCCATATATATGTATTTCCTATATGAAAATAAAAAAAGAAACATCATGGAAACCTTATGATTACCAATGATGTTTCTTTTTTAGTCACTTTTAATTTTCCATACATTTAGAACCTTTATTATCGATTAATATTGACTTCTACTTCTTTACCTATGTTTTCACCTGAAGCATCCGCCAATTTTAATGATAATAGGGTGATGACACCTATTATAAGCAATCCAGAAAAAATAAACATTCCTTGAGTAAATGCTTCAGTTCCGAGAATACTACTTTCGTTTCAATTTGATAATTATTTTTTCGTCTAAAAAAACTAATGACATCATTATTATACCCATTCCAATCAATTGATGAATGGACAACGCTTCATGTAAAAAGAAAAACCCTAAAATCATTCCGATTACTGGCACTATATAATTACTATATGAAGTAAATAATGCGCCTTCTTGCCGAATCAGCCTATTAAATAATGCATAAACAACACCTGCATGGAAAATGCCTAAAATCGCTAAGTAGATGGATTGAGATCGTGCTATATCCAATTTGAAAGATTGCTCAAACAAAAGGGACATGGGTATGAGCAATGCACTGGCAATCAGTAATACATTTCTCATATGAATGACGGAAGAACCCTCGTTTAATTTCTCCATGAAAATCAATGATAATCCAAAACTCATAGCAGCCAATATCATGAGGATGTTCCCCTGAATACTGTTAGAAAGGTCTTGGATTCCTTGTGTCGGCCATGAAAGGAAGACAATACCTGCAAATCCGAATAGGATACTTGTAATCTGCGGCCCTGTGCTTTTTCTTTTGAAAAATGCTAGTAAAAAAAGGATGGTAAAGATGGGAACCATTCCAATCAGCACCGCTGCGATGCTGCTAGGCACCCATTTCTGGCCTTGTGCAATAAAAACGAATGGGAGTACAACCTCGAAAAAAGCAATGATAATATACCATTTATAATAACCCCTGGGTACTTTTCGCTCTTCTTTTGATAAAAACAAACCAAAGAAGAGTAAACAGATACCCCCGATGCATGCTTTGATGGCTGATAATGTAATAACCCCAACATTTTCTATGACTAATGCAATAAAGAAAAATTGAGATCCCCATATACCACTAATCAAGAGTAACAATACATATTTATTCATTACTTTACCTCCCTTTTTGGCAATGGGTCGGCAAAAGTCTTACTATTATGTTTGGATTGAATTCCACCAAAATAATTCGTGCCGATTACCCCAGCAAGAATGATTATTGCACCTATTACATGATAATAATGAATCGATTCATGTAAGAAAATCACCCCTGCCATTATCGTAATCAATGTCGCTAAATTACTAAAAACGCTCATTTTAGATGCTGGTAATATAGATAATGTATAGTTTGATAAAAAAGCAGTAAGCAAAGACGATAATACCCCAAGATATACGATTGAAATGAGGAATGCACTACTTGTGAAGGGTAATAAAAAGCTACTGATGGAATGGTTAATTATATGGTTAATGACGGCCATACTATTAAAAGTCACAAAACCAAAGAAAGTCATCACATACGTTAACGCAAATAGTGAATATTGCTTTGTTACCTTCCTCGCTATCACATTATAAAGAGCGGCGGCAATCGAGGATAATAAGATCAGGATCGTTCCTATCCAACTGTGAGCCGCATGTTGCAAGTCATTCATGACAAAGATAAAGATAACCCCCGTAACAGATAAATAAAGAAAAAATTTCTGAGCTCTACCTGCGTATTCTTTCAAAAATAATGAAGCTGATAATAACGTAAAAATTGGTATGGTCGCTTGGATAATACCCGCTTCTGAAGATGAGGTATAAATGAGACCAAACACTTGAAATGTAAAAAATAAAATTGGATAAAGGAACACCAACGGAAGAATTTTCACAGAATCCTTTGCACTCATTTTCACTGATGTCCTCCTTAATAGCTTAATAATTATGGCGATCAAGAAAGCCATCGTAAATCGATGTGCCAATGTATCTAGCGGACTAGCTTCCATTAATGATATTTTTGTAAAGAAAAATGAAAATCCAATAATAATGGCATAAAGTATCGCCGCAAGATAGGCTTTTTTATTTTCTGGCATATTGAGTAATCCTCCTTTTCAACACCCGGCCGGTTGTTAGTATCGTATTAAAAGTTCCACTACGATACAATACAAATATGAAGCATCTGTAACGGTACAGTTTTAGGAGGTATTCATGCTAAAATACGTAGCTTTGTTTAATGAATTTGAATCTCTCATCCGGAATGGACGGCTCAAAGCGGGCTTTAAACTCCCATCTATCCGTCAATTAAGCGATCAACATCAATGTAGTAAAAGTACAGTCTTGAAAGCCCTGCAAGAATTGGAAAAGAGGCATTTAATCTACGCCGTTCCTAAAAGCGGATATTATGTCGTACAAAAAGAATTTGATGGTAAAAGCGAACCCACAACGGACATCGACTTTGTTACCTCCGCTCCCGCTTGGCATCAATTTCCGTATCATGACTTTCAACATTGCATTAACAAAGCCATCGATACCTATCAGCAAGAATTGTTTATCTATGGCACTCCAAAAGGACTGCCCTCTTTAATTAAAGTGATACAAAAACAATTAGAGCAGTATCAGGTCTTCGCAAAAGAAGAACAGATTTTCATTACTTCTGGCGTGCAGCAAGCACTTTCCTTATTAACGTTAATCCCCTTTCCAAATGAACGTACTCATATACTTGTTGAGCAGCCTAGTTATCATCTATTTGTGGAGCAATTGAAAGCGTACAAGATTTCCGTGCTAGGAATCGAACGAACAGCAGAAGGTATTGATTTAGGGGAGTTAGAACGGATTTTTAGTGATCAGGAAATCAAATTCTTTTATACGATGCCTCGTTTTCATAATCCGTTAGGGACTTCTTATTCTAAAATGGAAAGAGTAGAGATACTAAAACTTGCAGTAAAGTATGGAGTCTATATTGTAGAAGATGATTATTTAGCAGATTTCGAAGAAAATATGAAGGTAGACCCTATTTTTTCCGAGGATACCGATAGCATGGTCATTTATTTAAAAAGCTTCTCAAAAATAATGTTTCCAGGATTACGCATAGGTGTTGCCGTATTGCCTAAACCATTAACGGAGAGCTTCCAACTATATAAAAGAACGTCTGATATTGATAGTTCCATGATTTCACAAGCAGCATTGGAAATCTACATAAAAAGCGGTATGTTTAAACACCATAGAAACCAAGTGCGCCTTTCCTATTCATTGCGTGCAAACTTGCTATATGATGCTCTAGAAAAGCACTCTGCTTCAGACTTTTATCGCCCAGCATCTATATGTATGAACGCTCATATCGTACTGCCTTATCGTTTAAATAGTGCTCACCTCATCAATAACTTACAGAATCAACAAGTACTGGTAGAGACGATGGGTCAAAATTATATAGATGGCTTTCACCAGGAAAAAATATTAAAACTAAACGTGTCCAATACAAATATACAAAAACTTGAGCAAGGAATTGCTCTTATTTTCAATGAATTGAATAAAAAGGAGAATTATTACTTATAAAACTTTTATATTAGGTATAGTCACTTTCCACACACGGCAATAAACAAAAAATATGGGCAAATGAGCTCAAACAAAAAAGAGCCAATTAGAATTGGCTCTCCAGACTGGAGACAAACTCGATGAAAATCGAGTTTGTCTATTTTTATGGCTTGTACAATTTGGACGTTGATTTCCACTCCAGGCACTCGCTTTCCGCGGGCGGTCGGGGAGCCTCCTCGGCTTTCGCCTGCGGGGTCTCCCCTAGACGCGCTTTCCCCGCAGGAGTCTCGAACACCCGCTCCAATCAACTTTGTCTTACCTTTTAGCTAGAACACTTTTGCCTGGATTCATTTTTGTTTTAAAATAGAAGTATTAAAACTTGAGGTGATGAGGATGCTTTCTAAACATGATTCTATTCAGCGAGATCAACTTGAAATGTTTACTTTAGATCAACTGGTGCCACCGAACCATTTGGTTCGTAAAATGGAGGCTCCCATTGACTTCACTTTCATTTATGACTTGGTGAAAGATATGGTATTCAGAGTTAAGACGCCCAAGTATTGATACAGTTATTTTAGTTAAACTGACTTTCATTCAATATACCTTCGGTATGCGTTTCATGCGTAAAACGATTGAAGAAGTTGAAACCAATATGGCTTACCGTTGGTTCTTAGGCTATGGTTTCCATGATAAAGTACCTCCTACTCCACGTTCGGGAAAAATTATGAGCGACGCTTTAAAGATACAGACCTGTTTGAAGATTTTCTATCGCATTTTAATAACAGCTGCTAATAAAAAGTTAATAAGTGCTGAACACGTTTTCGTGGATTCCACACATGTGAAAGCCAGTGCGAATAAACGGAAATTTGAAAAGAAAATCGTTCGTAAAGAAACTCAAGCGTATCAAGGAAGTCTTCAAATCAATCAAGATCGTGAAAACCATGGAAAAAAGTCTTTTCCACCAGATAAATTTCCGAACAAAAAAGTTTGACTATTCATTCCAAGCGGCCGCAGACCGCAACGGTTTTGTATTGGGAATGATCGTAACACCTGGAAATACACATGACAGTCCAGACCTTAGAGCCACTAGTTGAACAAGTGATTGAGAAAGTTGGAAAATCGTAAGCCTTTGCCGCAGATGCAGCTTATAAAACACCAGCGATTATAAGCTACCTATTTAACAAAGAAATCATACCGGCTTTACCTTATACACGTCCTCGCACCAAAGAAGGGTTTTTCCGCAAACAGGACAATGTATACGATGAACACTTTGATTGTTACCTTTGCCCTTCGGGCGAAACTTTAAAGTACTCAACAACAAATAAAGAGGGCTATTGCGAGTACAAATCGCCAAAACATATTTGTACAACATGCACATTTTTATCTCGGTGTACAGAAAGCAAAGACTGTCAAAAAGTGGTGACATGGCATATCTGGCAAACACATGTGGAAGAAGCAGATCATCTGCGTCATCATCAAGATGTAAAACCTATATATGCAAAACGTATAGAAACGATTGAGCGTATATTCGCAGATGCAAAAGAAAAGCATGGTATGCGTTGGACTACTTTAAGGGGACTTAAAAAATTGTCAGTGCAGGCGACACTAACTTTCACTGCCATTCATTTAAAGAAGATGGCCAATTGGACATGGCGAGGTCCAAAAATGGCCTAACATGTGGGCTTGTAGAGCCGCAATCTCTTAACTTTAGGCGAAAATTCAAAGGGGATTTCAAAAGGGGTTCAGAATATTTTAATTCCGAACCCCTTTTGTCTACAAACTGAAGAGCCAATTAGAATTGGCTCTCAACAAAGTTTCTCTTATCGGTACTCTTTATTTATAAAATTTGATACGATCCTCAAGTGGTTTGAATTCTTTATCACCCGGTTGAGCTGTTGGATTTCCAAATGGCATTTGCGCAATCAATTTCCAATTGCTTGGAACATTCCATTCTTTTTTCACTTCATCATCAATTAGAGGATTATAATGCTGTAAAGTTGCTCCCAATCCTTCTGCTTCAAGTGCCGTCCAAACAACTAATTGATGCATGCCTGATGTTTGTTGTGACCAGATTGGGAAGTTATCGGCATACGTTGCAAATTGTTCTTGAAGTGATTTCACTACAGATTCATCTTCAAAGAATAATATTGACCCATATCCGGCTTTGAAGGAATCCATTTTTTGTTGAGTGCCAGAGAAATCCCCCTCACCAACCGCTTTCCTTAAAGCCTGCGTCGTAATATCCCATAATTTATCATGTGCCGATCCTGTTAAAACAACAAGGCGGGAGGATTGGGAATTAAAAGCCGATGGCGTGTGTTTTACCGCAAATTCAACTATTTCTTTAATTTTCTCATCCGATACTTGGACTTCTTTATTGATTGCATAATATGAACGTCTTTCTTTAATGGCCGTGTAAAAGTCTTTTGTCATGATTCATTCCTCCAGAACATTTTTTCTATTTCAAATGATTATTCCATTTTTTATTTCTACCTATTTTAGTATGGGCATAAACCAATATATCATTCGCAATTATTCTTTAATGAATTCCTTGGTGCTTCTTACTGTATCAATGGGACGGACCAACTTTTCGATTTGATCCCTTTTCGGTTCCAAGAACGGTGGTAAGGATAACTTTTCCCCAAGCGTTTCATACGGCTCATCCCCCATAAATCCAGGACCATCCGTGGCAAACTCGAATAAAATTTGCGGTGCCACTCGTACGTAAAGCGACTCAAAAAAGTGACGATCGACATAACCGGACGTATGAAATTGGAAGCTTTCCATTCGTTTGATCCATTCTTCCAGAACGGAACGGTCTTCAACACGGAAGGCTGTATGGTGAACAGTCCCAAAACCCTGCCGAGCCTGAGGAAGGGTCGAATTATGCTCGACGATCACTTGTGCACCATTCCCGCCTTCCCCTACTTCAAATAGGTGAAATGACCCTTCATTGTCTATTTCTTTGAATAATAGGACTTTTTCCATCATTTCTTTAAAGTAATCAAAGTTGGCGATACGAATGAAAATTGGTCCTAATCCTGTAATAGCGTGTTCCAGAGGAATCGGTCCTTTTTGCCAAGGAATTCCAGCTGCAACCCCTTCATTATTTTCATCTGAGATCAATTGATATTGCTGATCATCAAAATCCACAAACGAAATGGTTTTTTTACCAAATTGTTCTTGGATTCCTGTATTACTTACTTCTAAACGGTCGAAGCGATTAACCCAATACTCCAATGCCGCATCATTCGGTACACGGAAGGATGTTTTAGAGATCTCATTAGTCCCATGCACCCCTTTTGGAATTCCAGGAAAATCGAAGAATGTCATGTCAGTACCCGCACCGCCAACATCGTCGGCAAAAAACAGGTGATAGGTTTGGATATCATCTTGGTTAACGGTTTTCTTGACTAAACGCATGCCTAATATATTTGTGAAAAATTCATAATTTTTTTCAGCACTACTTGTTATGGCCGTTACGTGGTGTATACCTTTTAAACCATTCATACATTATTCCTCCCATTAAAACGATTCAATTTTTGGATATTTAACGTTTTCCTTAATCCCCTATATTTTTCCTTCAAAAAGAGTGGCTATTCATTATAGGGGTTTGATTAGGTATTTCTCATTATCTTGAATTAATATATCTTTACTTAAAGATAATTTATCATGAATACTATTCACTGTCAACAACATTGTCTCAAATCAATATATCTCAATGTCGAAATAATTACAGGGCAAAAAAACCCACAGTCAATTTTCCTTAAAATATAGACCATTCTGTATATGGGTTACTGTCTATAGCTATAAACAAAGACAGTATTTTGTATATCTATTATTTCTAGTTCCGTACCAATAAGCTTAAGGTATAGAACCGTTGTTTTATGGCATCATTCCCTAATTTTCAAAATATCCTTTCACATCTTTTCATAAATTAAGGGTTTATCGAGTATACATCTCGTAAATCTGTTCATCCTTTAAATGATCAAAGCGAACCTCTTGTAAAAATTCCTTTTGATCCATCAGCAAAAGCATAATAGGAGCTGTTAAAATCCCGCTACCTCTTCTACCTTATTAGCATCAATGTGCCCCAGGTGATAATTGGGTAATTGTCCAGCAGTTCCCTAAGAGAAAAGGAAACTTATTCGTAACCCATTTCTTTAAATAACTCTATCGCTTTCCTTCTTCTTTCTATTTTTAAACAACTTTATTATTCGTGAGTAGCACAAAACCCGAAATACAGACGCTCATGTTTGAGTGCCTGTATTTCGAGTAGTCCTCCCATTGGATGTGTGCTTTTTTTATTTTTCTCTTTGTTCCGTTTTCCACCATAGGGAATCTTTTGGATTTTCAACAGCTTCTTGAAATTCAGATTTTGAAGCTACTGTTGGGTAAGATCCTTTTAGCGATTTTCCTGAAGTACTATTGAACAAGAATAATATCACTAAAAACCCGATAATATTCACGGCTGTTAGATAGAAACCAGGTGCTAAGTTATTCCCCGTTTTGTGAACTAACCATGTGGAAACTAAAGGGGTAGTTCCACCAAATATTGAAACCGAGACATTAAAGGTCACCGATAATGTTCGATATCGAATATCAGTATAGAACATGGTTGGTAACGATCCAGGCATTGTGCCTTCATAAATTGAAAGCAGAACACCTAGAATTAGAACACCTAACGAAATAAATACTAAAGCATTCAAGTTTATTAAATAAAAAGCAAGTGCAGACAATAGACTTAAACCGCCTAAACCGATTAAGAAAACAGTCTTATTTCCAATTTTATCACTGAGCTTTCCAAACATTAAAGTAAGTGGCACCATAATAATCATTAGTATCGTAATTAATAGGGTTCCTACTGTACTGGATAATCCAATAATCTCATCTAAATAAGAAGGCATGTATGATAATAGCATATAGCTTGTAATATTAAAGAATGCAACAGCTACAAAACATACAAGAATATCCTTTTTGTGATTTTTGAAAATAGATACAAAGCTTTCATCTTGGCCTTCATCATCAGAAAGTTCATTTTCAAAAATCGGTGATTCTTCTAAACTTTTTCTTAAGTACAATCCAATAAGCCCTAAAGGTAAGCCCAGTAGGAACGGTATTCTCCAACCCCATGAGGCCATCTGTTGATCGGAAAGAGTGATAAAGAGTGTACTGGCAAGTAATGAAGCTAATATATAACCAATTAGCGTACCAATTTCCAATCCACTTCCAAGCAAATTGCGTTTATTGTCTGGAGAAGATTCTGCAATATAAACCATTGCACCAGCGTATTCGCCACCTGTTGAAAAACCCTGAATAATTCTAGCTATTAATAAGAGTATAGGTGCCCATATACCGATTTGATCATATGTAGGTAATAAACCGATTAGTAATGTTGAAAAAGCCATCAAAATAATCGTGGTTGTTAAAACGACTTTTCTACCTAATTTATCTCCGATTTTACCAAATATGATACCCCCTACTGGGCGCATTAAAAAGGCAATCGCAAACGTTGCAAAGGTGAACACTAATTTTAGCTCATCATTCTCAACAGCACTAAAAAAGTTTTGACTAATGATAACAGCCAAATAGGAATATAAGCCAAAATCAAACCACTCCATAGCATTTCCTACCCCTGTAGCAAACACGCTTTTCTTCGCTTTTTGAATATCTACAACGTTGATTTTTTTCTTGTTAAATTTCATTTTATCATGTCAACTCCATGGAATACATTTATGCAAGAATGAGAAGTAAAGTCAAACGGGAGGAAAATCGGATTTTGGGCGTTTTTCCAATGGTATCCCAAATAAAATATTGTCTTCTTATTAGAGGTTCTATAAATCGCCTCTCGTTTTATTAAATTCAAGGTTATTGCCTTTTTCCATTTGTTTATCCGTTTGATCAGGGTTTTCATCGTGCTTGAATGATCGATTATCATCATCATCATTATTATTTGGATTCGTGTCCGTGTCATTTCGAACAGGACGATAATCTACTTCCTCTTGATCATTAAAGTCGTTATTACCGGCGTTACATGCTGACAGAAAACTTACCGAAAGTAATGCGGATAAAATAGTGATTTTCCATTTGCCTTTCATTTTATAAACCCCCTTATCTTAAGTTTTTGGTATTAAGTTTAATATGTACCTTAAACGATACCCTTAGTCTTAAATGGAGCCCATGCATGTTTGTTTTTTTAGCATCCTAAAATTAAAAAACTGCCCCCAATTATTGTGGGAACAGGTCATGTTATTTTTAGGTCAAAGGAAAAGCTGTCTTATACGAGGGAACCACCTTTTTTAAGGTACTTTACAATCCCTTCTGCTGCTCTATATGAAAAGGCACCTAAAGTACCAGTTGGGTTGAACGAACTATTATGAGGAAATGCTGAAGAACCCGCAACAAATACATTTTCAGCGTCCCACATTTGCAGGTAAGTGTTAACTGCTGAATTTTTTGGATCAGCCCCCATGATGACGCCGCCTGTGTTATGCGTATTCGTATCTGTGTTTACGTTAAAATCTGCTTGTTCAGCAACCGTATCAATATGATCAGGACCCATTTTTTTAGCAATCGATCTTGTTACTTTCGCCATGTATTTTACTAACTCACGGTCTTGGGCAGTATAATCATATGTCATCCGTAATAAAGGCATACCGTATACATCTTTATAAGTAGGATCCAGATCAAGGTAGTTTTGTATGTGTGGCATACTTGCACCCTGTGATTTGACTTGCAGGATGCTATTGGCATATTTGATTGATTGCTTTTTAAATTCCGCACCCCATGAAGGTGTTCCGATTGGTGAGTTATTATTAGCTATAGGTCTATTCCCATACTGGGTTGTACGAATTCCTGCTCCGTGAAGGAAGTTTACATCCGAATGGTCAAAATTATCACCTGTAAATTCTGCAATCTCAATGCCTAATGCACCTGCACCTCCATATATATTGAATTCACGGTCATTATAATAAAGGCTTGAATATCCTGAACTCACTTGGTAGCAATAGTTTTTACCAATTACACCATTTCTGGTTTTTGGATCATAGGGTACTCCAAGATTTGAATTAAGTAAAAGTCTAACATTATTAAATACATAACTCGCTAAGACCACTACTTCTGCCGGTTGTTCGAATTCTTCACCCGTGAAGGTATCTACATAAATAACACCTGTCGCTTTCGTACCATCATTTAAAATACGGGTGACGTTTGAGTATGTCCGCAGGTCAAGGTTACCAGTTTTTTTGGCAACAGGAATGACCGTAACAACTGGATCTGCTTTTGCACCATACTCACAACCGAAGTTTTCACAAAATGCACAATATTGACAGGCTGAACGTGAAATACCATCAGGGTTTTCGTAATTCTCTGATAGATTTGCAGATGGGATCATATATGGTTTGTAGCCAAGCTTCTTCGCTGCTTGTTCAAATTCCGCTAATACAGGTGTTTTTATCATCGGTCCTGTTGGATAAGGATTTGAGCGTTTTCCATATAACTTAACAGTTTCCCCAGATATTCCTGCCATTTTTTCAAAAGTATCATAATATGGTTCGATTTGGTCATATGTAATGCCCCAGTCTTGAATCGGATAGTCTGATTTAATTTTATTTTTACCATACCTTTTTTCAGTTAGTGATTTAATTTCAAAATCATATGGAAGAAAACGGTAGGTCTGTCCATTCCAGTGACTACCAGCTCCTCCAAGACCTTCACCTACGATAAAAGTTCCATAATTACGCATAGGGAGTGCTCTCATTTTTTGGTTATTACGATGAGTAATAGTTTCTTTTGATAAATCTTGCATTAACTCTTCACGATGTTGGAAACGCAGTTCGTCATGCACCATTAAATAATCACTCATATCCCGTTCTTTCCCGCGCTCTAGTCCAACGACTTTGATTCCTGCTTTTGTTAATTCCGAGGCAATAATACCTCCAGCCCAGCCCATCCCGACAACAACGACGGGTACCTTAGGTAGTTTTTTTGCCATGTTTTTCATCCCTTTCTATCATGAATGTTTCATATGACTTTGAAGGCTATTTGGATCTAGCTTTAAAAATTCTTTACTTTGGATTTCTTTTGTATAACTCATCCGGGAACCAGGATACTTTCGCATCTGCCAGCCTAGCATTTCCTTGTTTCCTCCGTACAATGGATCTGCATAAACACCTTCAATGGTCAAAGTTCTTAACAATTGGAAAAATGCCGATGAAGATGCACCAGAAAGCGAACTTGCTTTACCTTTCTCGAACGCAGCTAACACTTCATCCTGTTCATTAGCCTCTAATTCTGTAAATTTCTTTTTATAGTTTTTGTAGCTATATGTATTCAATTCTTTTAAGCCTAGCCGGAACAAATCTTTTCGGTAAAGTTTATTCTGTTCACCTTGTGTTGGCTCTGGCTTATAATAGGGTCCAAGTTTATAATCCTTTTCATTTACGCCCCACCCACTGTTGAGTTGATGGTCAATATAAATCGCCGCATTTAATTCCATAGCACCTGGTCCAAGATCGTCCTTTGGGAAAATGCGTTCTGCAGCTGCCGCTGTCGTCTGATATTCTTCTGGATAAAAAAACATCAGGGCTTCATTCGGATTATTAGCTTGAGTTTGACTCTTCTGTTCTGTTTTCACACCACTTTCCGAATTTCTATCAAACATGCTTCCAACTGCTCCACCTAAAATAAGCCCTCCAACAGCTAAACCGGAATTCTTTAAAAAGGTACGTCTCGTACTACCTTGTCTTTCTATTTGACTTTTCTCTTTGTCCGACAAAAAAAAACCTCCTATTTCATAATCAAGGTGTGAATTTTCTTATCACATTGATGCATCGCTTACTACCTTTTTCTTATAAGCAATCTTGGATATGGTGACACTTAATAAGTAAAGAACCAGTAAAGGAATAATGACGAGTATATCCAATATGAAATCCGGAGGAGTAATCATAATTGATACGACTACCAGAAAAAAATAGGATAATCTCCACGCTTTTGCCAACCTTACTGGATTGAGAATTCCTAATCACTGCTGACATATTTGTTGAAAATTCCAGCACAATGGATAATAACAAAAAGTATCCAAAAGAGATTCCGACAATAAACAAATGAATAATCCTGGGATAAACGTTTTGAGTCACTTTGCGTTCTTCTTTTGTCAGGGCAGATGCTATAAATTCCCAAGTCTGATAGGCAACTACAGGAATCGTAGCCGCAATGGCAAAAACACACGAAATAATCGTATACACCCATAAAATATCACTTGGTCCCAGGATAGCTAAATCGCTCCCAAGATCTTTAATTATGTCTTCAACAAAAACTATCGCACCAACGAAATCATTCGTTGCCGAGTTTCATCAAGATGTTCAATGAGATATCTTTGTTTTCCAAGGTGGCCACCTCCAGTTATATGAAAAATGCCCACCTGCATACCACTATGGACGCTACTGTTTATCCAGCATCTTCTTTTCAGCAATCGATAACTCATGTTTTTTCTCTTCCTGTTTATCTTCATCAGAAATTAATCCATTTGTTGCACCCTTGAATTCCGTTAATGTCCGTCCAAATGCTCGACCAATTTCAGGTAGTTTTTTCGGACCGAAAATTACAAGCGCAATGATAAGTATTACGACCAAGCCTGGAATCCCAATATTCTGAAACATCACGTCAATCCTCCATAAAAAACATCAGTTACATTTACTAAAAACCGTTTGTAACCTTTACAGTAAACGTTATTATTCACACTAAAGGATGTTTAAGTGCCTTTTTTATTCCTTTTACATATATTCACAAAACAGCTCCATTTTATACCTAGCTTACATTTAGACATGCCTGTTTTGTTTACATTTTCAATATTCAAATTCCTCATCTTTCTAAATAGTTCATATGGGTTTTTCAGTAATTCGACTATATGTATAAACTTTTATTAAATAACCTTGCAGAAAGTTGGAAATGTTATAAAGGAATTTTTGGTACCCGAGGTTAGAGTAAAAGAATCTTACCTTTTATTAAAATGTATTCATGCAAAAATAAACTTTGGGGAAAGATATAAATTAATAATAATGCTTAAATACTTTGGAAGAGTAAAATAAGACCTTAGAGGTTTATGTATTTTCCACGGATTCTATTATTATGCAGAAGATATATTAGAAACGTTCTTTGTTCTTTTATCAAAAAGATTTTCACTCCACGCTACATTAAATACGGAGGTATTTATGAAAAAAATTTGGTTTACTTCTGGAGCCAGTATCGTTCTTGCTGGATGTTTAATATTTTTACTGTTTTTTTACAGAGGCCATCAACCCTCACCCTCCCCAAATTCAAATGGGGGAACACAGGATACTTCAGCTGGTAATCCTGAAGAAATTGTGAGTAATAGTTGTATATCTTGTCATGGGGAAAATTTACAAGGAGGAGCTGGTCCAGCTTTAAATAAAATTGGTGCGAAATATACACAAAATGATATAGAGGATATTATTAAAAATGGTAAAAATGGAATGCCAGCAGGCGTTATTTCAAACGAAGAAGCTGCAATCGTGGCAGAGTGGTTAGCACAGAAAAAGTGAAGAGGCAATTTTTCAACTATATCGATGGCCTTAATTAAACGTAAAATAAAACAGCCAAATCCAATCAAAATGGATCAGGCTGTTTTGTAATTTTCAGGAATAAATATATTTAAAAAAATGAGGACCAATTCAAAACAATAGACCAAACAGCAGTGTTCAATAATAAGCCTGTAATAAAAAGAGACCATTGGTTTTTCTTTTGTTCCCAACAGGAAATCATGAGGGCAAGACCAATGGAAACACCAATAAAGGAAAGCCATGGAAATGAATCAGTGAACTTTGTGAGAAAAACCGCAAGGCAAGCTGTGAATAATAATGATACAAGGTACTCGGTGAATAATGATAATTCGCTTCTAATATGATCGCTCAATTTTTTCCTCCTTCGAAATATATATTATCTTCATATAATACTTCATGATGATTTTTTTATACGAAATTACCTGCGCCCGTAGATTTCAAAAGATAATAGTCCCTTGCTAGTTTCAATGTTCACCAATCACTGTACTGCGTTCAACATTTAAAAATACACAATATTTATCGCTAATATACTGAAATTTGCTTTAATATTAACAATTACAATTCCATAATATGTACTTTGAAACACCATACCAATAGTTTATTATTAGATAATTGTCCAGAATTCTTTTCAATAGTATATATTCATGTAGTGAAAATTCCAAAAAAATCACAGGTTTTATATGCTCCCTCTAGCGTAATCAAACGGATTATTTTTTAACTATAGATGATTTATTCAGCGCAAAAAAAAGCCTGGCAACCTATTTTATAGTTGCTAGACTTATGTTCATTTTTAAGATCAATCCAAATATAAACAACAATTTAAACGGATACGAAGAGTTCGTTCCTTCATGCAGACCATTTAATAGGCAACCAGGTCCCGCAGTGCCTTTTCCACTTTTTCAGGATTCACCATGAATGATTTCTCTAATGATGGTGAATATGGCATGGCAGGAACATCCGGGCCAGCGAGTCTCATGATTGGGGCATCAAGATCGAAGAGGCAGTTTTCTGCAATGATCGCCGATACTTCACTAATGATGCTTCCTTCCTTATTATCTTCAGTAATCAATAGGACTTTTCCTGTTTTAGATGCAGCTTCCATTATGGCTTCTTGATCTAATGGATAAACGGTACGTAAATCAAGTATATGGACGGATATGCCATCACTGGCCAGCCTTTCAGCTGCCTGAAGCGCAAAATGAACACAAAGGCCATAAGTGATCACTGTAACGTCCTCGCCTTCACGTTTTACATCCGCTTTACCAATCGGTAAAACATAATCATCATCCGGCACTTCTTCTTTAATTAAGCGATAGGCTCTTTTATGTTCAAAGAAAAGGACCGGGTCATCATCGCGAATGGCAGCTTTCAATAATCCTTTCACGTCATAGGGTGTAGAGGGCATGACAATTTTAAGTCCCGGTTGATTCGCAAAAATGGCTTCAACGGATTGTGAATGGTATAACGCCCCATGTACACCTCCGCCGTATGGAGCTCTGATGACGATAGGACAATGCCAGTCATTATTGGAGCGATAACGGATTTTTGCAGCCTCCGAAATGATTTGGTTGATGGCTGGCATGATGAAATCAGCGAATTGCATTTCCGCAATCGGCCTCATTCCATACATCGCCGCGCCGATGCCGACTCCTGCGATTGCGGATTCAGCAAGCGGTGTATCAATGACACGCTGTTCACCGAATTGTTCGTATAACCCTGAAGTCGCTTTAAACACGCCGCCCTTTACCCCAACGTCCTCGCCTAATACAAATACACGGGAATCACGTTCCATTTCTTCCCGCATCGCCATTATCACGGCATCTATATAAGATATCACTGCCATCTTCTTTCCTCCTTACCTTTCTGCGTAAACGTATTTTGAGAGCGTGTCTTCATTTGCAAATGGAGCATTTTCCGCATAATCCGTCGCTTCGTTCACAATTTTCATTATTTCCTCGTTCAATTGTTTTTCCATTTGATCATCCATGATTCCCACTGCTTTTAAATAGGCACCAAAAGTAATGATTGAATCTATTTTTTTTGCCTCCGATACTTCCTCAGGCGACCTGTATTGACTATCATCATCATCGCTTGAATGTGGTGTAAGCCTGTATGAAACCGTTTCGATTAAGCTTGGGCCCTCACCGCGCCTTCCTCTCTCAGCAGCTTCTTTCACCACCCGGTATACTTCGATCGGATCATTTCCATCAACCGTCACCCCTGGCATGCCGTAACCAATGGCCCGGTCGGACACTTTCCCGCAAGCCAATTGCTTTTCAATAGGGACGGAAATGGCATACTGATTATTTTCACACATCAAGATGACCGGAAGTTTATGTACACCTGCGAAATTCGCTCCTTCATGAAAATCACCTTGGTTAGATGAACCCTCACCAAATGTAACGAATGAAACAATATCTTTTCCTTCCATTTTTGCAGCGAGTGCAATCCCCACTGCATGTGGCACTTGAGTCGTAACCGGCGAAGATCCCGTCACGATTCGATTCTTTTTTTGCCCAAAATGCCCAGGCATTTGACGTCCGCCTGAATTTGGATCTTCTGCCTTGGCAAAACTGGATAACATTAAATCCCTGGCGGTCATCCCAAACGCGAGCACCACTCCTAGATCCCTATAATAAGGAAGGACATAATCATTTTCACGATTCAACGCAAATGCTGCACCCACTTGAGCTGCTTCTTGCCCTTGACAGGAAACGACAAATGGAATTTTTCCAGATCTGTTCAACAGCCACATCCGTTCATCCACTCTTCTTGCCAACAACATAATTCTATACATCTCAAGCACCTGCTCATCACTCAGACCTGCCTGTAGATGGCGGTTTTCAACCATATGTCATCATCCCTCCTAATAATTAAAACGGTTTTCTGTTAAAACCAGAATGTTCTCCTCACGCTGTCACCCAATATAAATATGGGTCTTTATATCACAAATTACTAACCTTTCTTTTAGCTGTTTGTTTGTCTCGCAAACTTATATCCTGTTATGTATCTAAGGAAGGGAAAGCTCTTATATGTATGCATGCTTGCCATTTAAAACCCTCAAATGCGTTATCATCTACTATTATTACCTGGTACTAACTCAATGCAATATTATCCTACCACTTTTCATCTCACATTTTCAAGTTAATTTCACTTTGTATCGTTGTTTTCACGAGAAAACCTTTCTTTAACAAAGGCTCTTTTCGTAAAGAATGTTGTTTTTAAAACGAAACTATTTTAGGTTGATTGGAGCGGAAGTGCGAGACTCCTGCGGGAGCTGCGGGACAGGTGAGACCCCACAGGCGTTTACGCCGAGGAGGCTCACCGTCCGCACCAAGGAAAGCGAGCACCTGGAGGGGAAATCAACCACACTGCACTACTTCGTAAATAGCAACAAAGTCTGCGAAAACAGCCTTAACAAAAATACAATGGGTTTAACAGTTTTGGCCTGACCTGACTTTAACTCATTTCCATATACGCACCAAGACTAGATAAAAGCCGGGGTGTTGAATTTATTTATTTGTTGACTAAGCGGAAGAATAGCTGTAAATTAAAATGATTCATAAAATTAAATGTTCGAAATGGAACAGTTCAATACAGAAAGAATGGTGATGTTGAGTGGAGAATGAAAAACAATTAATGCGTTCCGTACAACTATTGCGTTCATTTTGGAACGTACAGAAAAATATCATGCGGTTCGTTCAAAAGACAGCCGCAGAAAATGGATTAACAGTTCCTCAATATTCCATTTTGATGACCATTACCCTTTACAAAGAGACCTCCCAAAAAAATGTCGGGGAGAAAACATTTCTTCCAAAAAGCACCTTGAGCCAAGCGGTCGATGGTCTGGTTCGCGGAGGTTTGCTCCATCGTGAGCCTATGGAGGGCAACCGGCGTGAGATTCAATTGTCAATCACCGATAAGGGCGAAAATTTATTAAAAACGATTCATTTTCACGAAGGAAGCATTCACCAAGTCTTTCAAACGGCCATTGAAATGCTTTCCGAAGAACAGTTTGAAGAGTTGCTAAAAACACATCTTCAAATTACAAACTTTTTAGAAGCACAAGCAACCGAACAAGGAGAGTGTACAAAATGATAAAAATACTGAAAAATTTATCCGTTTATAAGTGGATTATTTTAGCAGTTATCGGTCTGGTGTTTATTCAGTCCATGTCGGACCTCTTTTTGCCTACACTAATGGCTGATATTATTGACAAAGGCGTTGTTCGAGGAGACACTTCTTATATTTGGAAAATCGGCGGTTTTATGCTGTTGGTTTCCGCACTTGGCGCTTGTGCATCCATAATCGCAAGTTACTATTCGTCCAAAGCGGCAATGGGAATGGGACGCGATCTCCGCCTGAAGGTCTTTAATCACGTTGAAAAATTTTCGTTACAAGAATTTGATGAAGTCGGTACGGCGTCATTGATTACACGTACGACCAATGATATAACACAGGTCCAGCAAGTGGTTATCATGATGCTTCGTATGGTTATCAGTGCACCAATCATGTTAATCGGCGGCGTAATCATGGCTGTATCCATGGATGCAAAATTATCACTTGTCATTGTTGTCACAATGCCTTTTTTGATTGGGTCAATCTTGCTTATTCTATATAAAGGTGTGCCGCTCTTTCAAACGGTTCAAAAACGATTAGACCGGTTGAACCTTGTATTACGAGAAAATTTAACTGGCATTCGCGTCATTCGTGCCTTCAATCGTGAAACACAAGAGAAAGAACGTCTAAAGAAAGCGAATAAAGAATTAACGGATGTCTCAATCAAAGTCAATAAAATCATGGCCTTCATGATGCCTGTAATGATGCTTGTCATGAACTTGACGGTTGTTGGTATCATTTGGTTTGGTGGAGTCCGTATTGATAACGGCGGCATGCAGATCGGGGACTTAATGGCATTTATCCAATATGTTATGCAAATTATGTTCGCTCTCGTTATGGCTTCCATGATGTTCGTTATGGTTCCACGAGCTGCCGTGTCGGCAACAAGGATAAACGAAGTCCTTGACATGAAACCTTCATTCCTGGATGAGGGGACAGAAAAGGCAGACCGTGTACACGGTACCCTTGAATTTGAACATGTTACGTTCAGTTACCCAGGAGCAGAAGAACCTGCATTATCGGATATTAGTTTTTCAGCAAATCCTGGTGAAATCACAGCAATAATCGGTGGAACAGGTTCCGGGAAAACAACTCTTATCAATTTGATCCCTCGCTTCTATGATATTTCAAGCGGAACGATTCGCGTCAATGGTGTTGATATTCGGAAGTCATCACAAGATGAAGTCCGTTCAAAAATTGGCTTTGTACCACAAAAGGCCTCCCTCTTTACAGGTACTATCTCTGAAAACATTCGCTTTGGAAAACAAACAGCCACACAAGATGAAGTTGAGCATGCGGCTCGGATCGCACAAGCGGAGGATTTTATCAGCAATATGAAAGGCGGCTATGAGGCAGAAATCGATCAAGGCGGTTCAAACCTATCAGGAGGGCAAAAACAACGGCTTTCGATTGCAAGGGCACTCATTCGAAAACCGGATATTTATATATTCGATGATAGTTTTTCGGCACTGGACTACAAGACGGATGCCAACCTTCGCGCAGCCCTGAAAGATGAAACGAAAAATTCGACGGTACTTCTCGTTGCACAGCGTGTCAGTACCGTCGTTGACGCTGACCGAATCATTGTGTTAGACGAAGGCCGCATTGTAGGCATTGGAACACACCAAGAGTTGCTTAGCACAAACGACATTTACCGTGAAATTGCCTTATCACAGCTCACAGAGGAGGAAATTGCATGAGTAATCAAAAAAAACCTCAAGGCGGCGGTCAGGTCGGGCATGGCCCTGGTGGCGGTAACATGATGATGATGGGTCAAAAAGCAAAAGATTTTAAAGGAACATTAAAACGTCTATTGACCTATTTAAAACCGAGGCGCAACAGATTGATTTCCGTGTTCTTAGCTGCAATCATGAGTACGATTTTTATGATTGTAGGACCGAAGATCATGGGAAATGCAATTACAGAATTATTCGAAGGAGCTTACGGGAAATTCCAGGGAATACCAGGAGCAGCTATTAACTTTGATAAAATTGGCCAGATTCTTCTACTCCTTGCCGGACTTTATGCTTTAAGCAGCCTTTTCAGCTATGTACAACAATACATTATGTCAAGTGTTGCACAAGACACGGTATATGACCTTCGAGAAGATGTGAACAAAAAGCTCGAGAAACTTCCACTCAAATATTTTGAAGGACGTCCAAACGGTGAAACACTTAGCCGAATGACAAATGATATTGATACAATCGGGAGCACCCTTCAGCAAAGCTTAACGCAATTCATCACATCAATCGTAACGATTGTGGGAATTATCATCATGATGCTTTCGATAAGCCCATTATTGACATTAATCTCGATAATCAGCTTACCTTTGTCAATATTTGCAATCCGGCCTATTTTAAAAAGATCCCAAAAACATTTTGCCGATCAACAGCGTAAACTCGGACAATTAAATGGTCACATTGAAGAAATATATACCGGCCATCAAGTCGTTAAAGCATTCGGATATGAAAAAAAGGCGAGTGCCCAGTTTACTGAAGTTAATGAAGAATTGTATAAAGCGGGAAGCAAAGCCCAGTTTATATCAGGTATCATCATGCCCGTAATGTTCTTTATCGGAAATTTGAGCTATGTCCTCATCAGCGTTGTTGGCGGAATATTGGTAACGCAACGTTCGATTTCAATTGGTGACATTCAAGCATTCATCACATATTCAAAGCAGTTCACCCAGCCAATCACACAAACGGCTAACATCGCTAACATTATTCAGTCGACGGTTGCAGCCGCTGAGCGTGTTTTTGAACTACTTGATGAAGAAGAGGAAATGAAAGAACAAACCACAGTTAATATAAAAAGGGCAAATGGTGCTGTCTCTTTTGAACATGTGGACTTTGGATATGGGGAAGAAATGTTAATTGAAGATATGAACATCGATGTCTTGCCTGGACAGACGGTCGCAATTGTTGGACCGACTGGTGCTGGAAAAACGACCATGATAAATCTCTTGATGAGATTTTATGAACTCAATGGCGGAAAGATTACGATTGATGGTCTTGATACACGGAATATGTCACGTAATGATCTTCGAAAGAATTTTGGTATGGTACTTCAAGATACCTGGCTCTTTAATGGTACGATTAAAGAAAATATCGCTTATGGCAAAAATGGAGCAACTGATGAAGAAATTTTTGCAGCTGCTCGGACGGCACATGCCGACCATTTCATTCGGACACTGCCAGATGGTTATGAGACAATCTTAAACGAAGAAGCTTCGAACATCTCACAAGGCCAAAAGCAGCTTTTGACAATCGCCCGGGCTGTTCTAGCAGATCCGCCAATCATGATATTGGATGAAGCGACGTCTAGTGTGGACACTCGGACAGAAGTCTTTATCCAAAAGGCCATGAACCGACTGATGGAAGGACGAACCAGCTTTGTCATTGCCCATCGTCTCTCAACGATTAAGGATGCAGATTTGATTCTTGTTATGGAACAAGGAAAAGTGATAGAGAAAGGAACGCATTCAGACCTTTTAAGGGAGAATGGTTTCTACGCAGAGCTATACAATAGTCAGTTCACTGAAAATGTAGCTGGATAATTAGAAAGAGGCTCGATTCCGAAACGGAATCGAGCCTCTTTCTTATAATTATCAATACCCCCTTTTATTTCCCTTTTTCACAAACTCCCAATCTACCTCAATATTTTTTCTGACTCTTTGAAGAAGATGAAGCATCGTTTCCGCTTCGTCCAAAGAAAATCCAGATAACGCAACCTTGTCAGTATACTCCCCTTCTTTTTTCAAAAAAGGATAGACCTTTTTCACCTTTATCGGTTGCATATAGCTTTTTAATTTTTTTGTTTTCCTCATCATTTTTCTTCTCGATTAACCCTTGTATTTCAAGTTTTTTAATGGCACGAGCTGCTGTCGTTCGGTCAACCTTTATCATTTCTGCTAACTTTTCCTGAATGATACCTGGGTTTTCACATATTCGAACAAGATACAAATACTGCCCTTTTGTAAGGTCAAATTCTTTAAATTCGATATTACTTATAGAGTCCAATGCTCTTGCTATCATTCCAATTTCACGGAGTATTTCCTTCATTCAAAAAGCCCCTGACTTTTTTTGTTGTATTTACAACAAAAATAATTTCATTTATACTAAAATAGGATATACATTTATTATGACTTGTCTTTTTATATAAATCTAGAAAAGGGATGAAGAACATTGGATTCAAAAAGAATAACTACTGAAAATGATTTAAAAATAGCCTTTCATATCAGAAAAGAAGTATTTGTCGAGGAACAAGGTTTCCTATTAGAATTTGAATTTGATGAATTTGATACACTTAATGCTTTATCTGAACACATATTAGTCTATTATAATGAAAAGCCAGTCGGAACTGGAAGATTGAGAGTTGTTGATGGGTTAGGTAAATTGGAGAGAATTTGCATCTTGGAGCCTTACCGTAAATTTGGTCTCGGTAAAATAATACTTAAAACGTTGGAAGACATTGCAAAGGAACAAGGGATTACTCAGGTTAAATTACATGGGCAAACACAGGCAGAGGGCTTTTATAAAAAACTCGGCTATCGGACTTCATCCGATGTCTTTATGGAAGATGGCGGTCCACATCTATTAATGATAAAGGAACTGGTTAACGAATAAGTGTTAAATGTGAGTAAAACAAACATTAACAAACTGGAATGAATACACTATATTCAAAAACCTTCATTTATCTTTCTTCTTGGTTTTGGCAATCACTTACAGTGGACAATAGGTATCGGAACTTTATTAACCGTCTGTTTAGGAGGCCCGATTCTTAATTACTTCATATTATTAATTGGCAGTTTATATAAAAAACCAGTCCATCCGTAAATAGATATCAAGATAAAAACCATCTTATAGAATGGTTTCAGACTGTAGACAAAATCAGTGAAAATTGATTTTTTTTGGGGATTGTATAATTTGAACGTTGATTTCCACTCCAGGCACTCGCTTTCCGCGGGCGGTCCGGGAGCCTCCTCGGCGCCTTTGCGCCTACGGGGTCTCCCCTGGACGCGCTTTTCCCGCAGGAGTCTCGAACACCCGCTCCAACAACTTTATTTTACTTTTAGAAAGAACCCTTTTGTCTAACTGAACCATTCTTTATGAAATGGTTTTTAATTTAAAAATTAAATCGCTTTGCACGTAACGATTCATTAGATTTTCATTAATCTCAAATAAAAATAGAAATGATCAAACCAATAAATTTGGTTTCCGTCGCGATACCAACATTGGGTAGCATTAAGAATAAGCACGAACAAAAAGACGAAGCCGTTTATAACATAAACGGCTTCGTCTTTTTGTTACCGAACGGGTGCTTTTTCTTGAACGAGCGGGTGAAGGGCCTGGGTTTCATCAATATAAATAAAAGCATCATATCTATCCGACATTACAGAAGGTACATAGTTACCATATTGTTCATATTCCGGTCTGTATACAACCCCAATCGCCCGATGTCCAATCCTCCCTTGGAATAGCTGACGATTTTCATCAGTGAAAATTAGCAACTTATCATAAGCCCCCGAAAGGTGCATCGCCTCCTCCCAACTTCCCTTCATTGCCGGGGGTACTGTTTTAATTTCGAAATCCACGCCCCACTCCTCTGCTGCTATAACAGTTCCTCTGTAGGTTCCGAAACCTGTGATAAATACATCTTCAGTGGGGTTTTGCTCTCGAATGACCTGGCCGACATTAATCATCCCGGAATCTTTCATATCAGTAGCGCTGGCGTCACCAACATGGGTATTATGTTCCCATACAATCGCCTTGCCTTCAGAGCCGTAAAAATCCATAATTTCATTAAGTGCATCAACCATATGCATATCCCGAATATTCCATGATCTATCATCATGGACGACCATGGTCCTGTAATAATTTTCGGCATTGTATGCTACCAATGCATTCACTTGAAGATTCAAATTCAATTCTTCGTGATGGGGGTATTTTTCTTTTTTTCGTTGAATAGTCGTCAGTAATTTGGCTACTTCCTCTATACAGTCTTCCGAAAAAATACCTGCAGAAACTGCGTACTCCTCGTTATTCCGATTGAATGGCTCAAAACAAGTGAACGCCTGTCTGGCAGCTTCAAGGTCAGTTGAATCAATTTGTTTTAAGTAACGGATAACTTCATCCATGGATTCCCAAAGACTGTAGATATCTATCCCATAAAATCCAACTTTCGTTTGATTTTGCCCAGACTCATTGTATTCTTTCATCCATTCAATCAGGTCGATCATTTCCTCGTTTGCCCACATCCAGGTCGGCCAGCGGTCAAAACTTTTTAGCACATCCTTTGCGGATTTAGTCACTAGGTCATAGCCTTTAACATACCTATTTATTGCCTGGCAAGCGGGCCAATCGCCTTCAACGGCTACAAAGGTGAACCCTTTTTCTTGAATCAGCTTTTTTGTTATTTCAACTCGGGCCGTGTAAAACTCGGATGTCCCATGTGATGCCTCACCCAGCAAAACAAATTTTGCATTATTAACTTGTTGAATGAGCTTATCCCAATCTGCTTCACTTGTAAGCATGACTGATTGTTCGACTATTGACTGAACAAGATTATGTTTCACCGTTTTTCCTCCTTGTTATCTTACGAACATTATCGTTTGTACTCGGCATTATAAGAATTGGAACCTGCGTGTACGGACAGTAAAGTATCAGCGTATCCCACTAGACGATTTATAAGTTCATCACAAATAGAGTAAACCAGCTGAAAATTTTCTTCCTCAAATAGAACAGGGTCATCCAGTATGACCGTTGTGTTAATGAACATATCTTTGTTTCCATATAGGTTGTAGTGAACGATAGCCTTTCCAGCAGCTCCCCCTGTACCAGGATCATTTAAGCCTGGTATGAATACGAACCATTCTTCTGCAGTAGCGGACCTGAAGTTTTTTGTGAAAGACATTCTCTCGGTTACCGTCATGATCTTTTTTAACTCTTTCGGATTCATATCCTTGATCTTGTTCATTCCATTGCCACCTTAAAACCATGTTAATTATCTTCCGTTATATATTTTCCTTAAGCTTCCCATCCTATAAATATTATTATGAAATAGTGACCTTTTCCGAAGAAAATTAGCCTGAACCCACCTAGGATAGGATGCTTCAGCTGAACTCGGACACAGCAAAAAGTGATATCATGATTCATTCGTCATGAACTGCTGCATATAAAAAATATTTTTGGGGTATCAAAAGAGGGAAGATAAATTCCCGGATTGGGTTGGGTTGGACTGGTCTGGAGTGGAGGAGTTGCTCATGGAAAAGATGAATCGGGGAATTTTAACGGCGCTGTCGGCGATTGGCATTGCGCAAGGGCTGAAAATTTTAACGCATTATAAGCTGACGGGAAAGTGGGACTCGAAGCAGGCTTTCACAACGGGTGGCATGCCCAGTTCGCACTCTGCGGGGGTGGCCGCCCTGGCAGCGTATGTAGCAGCGAATAAAGGATGGCTGCATACGGAAACATCGCTTGCGACAGTGTTTGGCGTGATTGTGATGTATGATGCTCAGGGGATTCGCCGCCATACAGGCGAAATCGCTAAGCTCGTGAATGATCTTGAAGATAATATGGCCAAGTTTTCCGGAGAGTTTCCGAGCTTTGAGTATGTTGAGCGTGAGAAGGAACTGAATGAACTGCTCGGACATCAGCCTGTGGAAGTGGGAGCAGGTGCGTTGCTGGGAGTTGCCCTTGGGCTTATTTCGGCTAAATTGGAGGATGGTAAGCCCTCAAAACCGAACGGCTGAAAAAGGTGGGCAAGCCTTGACCCTTTAGCTCTTGAGGTAAGTTAAATAATTTGAATATAACAATAGGTTATTTTAAAACATGCCTATGTTATTAACATCGGCATACTCTCCAATAAAAATCGTATTATTGGATCCCGGTAGATTTGAAAATGACCTAAGCCTCTCTTCTTCTTAGAAAGGCTTAGGTCACTTTATGTGGAATTCAACTCTTCCGGGACATTTTCATTGCGAATGAATACATATCCGATCGGAATAACCCTTTATAATATTCTACTAAGTTACCATCAGAATCAAAAATCATTCGTTCTGTGATCAGTAAGCACATCGTTTCAGCTATACCCAAATGTTCTGCATCTTCTTTTGTTGGAAAGCCGCAGGTTATGATTTGTTCCGCTTCACAAAAGTCAATGTTTAATTCACCTTCGAGTGCATCATACAATACGGTTGTACTTAAATCGAATTTCGTCAATTTTTTTCCTAGGTCCAAAGAATAATAATGCAATTCAATGGCTATTGGGACATCCCCCTGTAACCGCAGCCTTTTAATATGGTAAGATTCATCCTCAAACCCATTTGCATCAGCTATATTTTCAGGTGTCATTACACGGCCGTGATCTAGTAGTTTAATCCCCATGCTTTTAGTGGTTTCCGTAAAACTTATCATCTTAAGCCATTCTTGCACAGGTTTAAGGGAGACGAACGTTCCCTTCCCATGTCTCTTTTCCAATATTCCCTCACGAACCAGGATGGAAACGGCTTCCCGTACAGTGCTCCTGCTGACAGAATACATATCCATCAGTTCCCTTTCACTCGGGATTTTGTCTTTATAATAACCTTCCAAAATCTGATTTTCCAATATGGTTTTCAATTGAGCATGTAAAGGGATTGGATTTTTAAAGTCTAGCTCCATAAAATTTCCTCCAAACAGAAAAAGACATCGTAATGTTCGTATCAGTTCTTATATTGTAAACCAAATAGTTATAATATTCAAACATGCCAGCGTTCAATTTTTTCCTTAAATTAGGATTATGTTGAGTTTCCAGCGTTCAAATACCGTTTTTCTTCGAGTGAATAAAAAAAACCTGAATAGCTCTATGTATTCAGGGCTTATCCTATATGCAACCTTCATCACATTTCAGGCATATATGAAAGCTTATATATTAAATGATAAAGTACGAAATTATGGAAAGCAGCAAAGAGGTAATGGTCATGGCTAAAAGGGGACGCATGGCTTTTGTTCGCAGTGCCTGCAGGCTAACATTCAGTCCAAGACCGATCATGGCCATAGTCAATATAAATGTAGTCGCTTTGGAAATGCCATCCATTACGAGAGGTGAAACCGTAATATAACTTCCAAACACATAACTTCCTATTAGGCTCATGATTATAAAACCAACGAGGAACCATGGAAAATCAATTTTGGCATCATGGCCCATTTTCCCGGATGTTCGCTTTTTCATCCAATACATAAAAATGAAACATAAAGGGATGAGTAAAAAGACACGTCCCAATTTGGCGAGGAGTGCAATCGCTAGCGCATCTTCACCAGCCGGTGCTCCTGCCAAAGCAACATGGGCGATTTCATGAAGACTGATCCCAGACCAGATTCCATAATCCAAAGCAGATAGCGGAAGGATCGGACGTAAAAGTGTATAAACAATGGAGAAAAGAGTTCCCATTAAAGCGATTATCCCGACGCCTATGGCTGTATCCTCTTCCTTCGCTTTCACGATTGGAGATATTGCCGCGATGGCTGCTGCACCGCATATCCCGGTTCCAACAGCAAGAAGAAGGGAAATGGAAGCATCTGCCTTAATCCACTTTGCAATCAGGACCATCACGACTATGGCGAATGTTACTGTCCCTATGTCACGTAACAATAATGGCAGTCCCTGATTGAAAATTACATCGATATTTAATTTCAACCCGTATAAAATAATGGCAAAACGCAAAAGTTTTTTTGCGGAAAATTCGATTCCCGTCCGGAACTTTTCTGGATATCCCGCAATTTGACGATATATCACGGCAATGATGATCGAGCATGCAAGTGGACCGATTCGATCGAATCCTGAAATCTTCGACAGCCCCAAGCCTAAGATGGCAATGAAAAAAGTGAAAGCGATACCGCTCAGCCACAAAAGCACCTTATTTTGAAGTGGGTTTTGCTGCACCTGAGGTGCTTCTTCCAATGGCTCATATTTTTCTAATTCCATACATTCCTTCCCCCTTTCCAGATAAACTAAATATCATCCCATCCTTTCAATTGTTTAAAAAAAATCGGTTTCTTCTAGATTAGGAAGTGAATTCCCTTTGATAAAATACTCGGATTCCTTTAAAAAAGGCAAGCTTGGATTTTGATTCGTCCACAATTCAGGAACCGCTAAAGTCTGGGAACGATGTGACCTTAAGGCACGGATCTTTTTCTTTAAAGTCCCTGCTATATTGACTTCTGTGACACTGGCCGGCCCGTTTTCCTTTAACCATTCATCATAAAAAGCATGCCAAAGGACAAAGTACAAACTCTGAACCTTAATAGCTGGAAATAATGGATCTGGATAAAAATCGGGATCACCGGAGTTTAAGAAAGCAAATGCGGCAGCACGGCCAATCGCACAATGGTCTGGATGCCCGCCGTATTTCTCATGGAATGTAATTAGTGCATCCGGCTGAACTTCACGAATCACCTTTACGATTCTCTCGGCCAATAAATCGAAGCTTTCAAATTCAACCGTTTTATCCCTTACGTTTAAAAATCGTAAATCACTAATCCCCAATTCTTCACAAGCTCTTTTTAACTCCTCCACCCTTAGTTTTGGCAATGCCTCCCTTGTTGTTACAATGGGATTTCCCATTCGTCTGCCCATTTCGCCTTTTGTCGCACATAGTAAAGTTATCTGAACACCTCGCTCAGACATTTTAGCAATGGTTCCCCCACACAGGAATGACTCATCATCGGGATGTGCCAGAACCACCAATAACCTTTGTTGTGATTGCATATTTCCTCCTGTTTTGGATTCCCCAGTTTTCCCACACTGTTAGACTTAATATGAAAAAATGGACATGGATGTCAAATCCGCTAGACATATCATGCCCATCTTCATTTTTTTCTTCTATATAGATAGCACCCTAAAGCTAATCATCTTTTGGTTAGCATAATTCACATAAAACGGATTTAACCGTTTCTATGACAAAGCGTAAATCTTCAACGGTCGAAGATAAAGGCGGTGCAATGATGAGTACATTACCATATCCAGGAACCGTATCACCATTACGTCCGATGATAAGACCCTTTGCCTTGCAAGCCCCGATTATTTTACCCATGAACTCTTCGGAAACAGGCGTTTTTGTCTTTTTATCTTCCACTAATTCAATGCCATATAAAAACCCAACTCCCCGAACCTCCCCTACTTTATCCAGGGCTGTCAATTCAAAGAGCGCGCTTAGTGTCGATTCACTAAGTTCAGATACTCGTTGAACGATGTTTTCATTTTCCAAGATTTCAATGTTCTTTAGCGCAACTGCGCAAGATGCAGGGTGGCCTCCATATGTTGACACATGCCTGAAATGATTTAAATTTCCGTTGTCTTTGAACTTCTCATAAATCCTGGAATTCACTGCCGTTGCCCCAAGTGGAAGATAACCGCTGGTCAAACCCTTTGCCATCGTAACAATATCCGGTTGAACCCCATCTGAGTGCATGAACCCAAACATTTTTCCTGTTCTTCCAAAACCTGAAACCACTTCATCCACAATTAATAGAACATCATGCTTCTTACAGATTTCCGAAACCCTCGTTAAGTATTCTTTTGAAGGAATAAGGACCCCACCACCAGAGATGAATGGTTCAAGGATAACGCCCGCTACCGTTTCAGCTCCTTCAAAGTTAATGACCTGATCGATATATTCAGCTGCAAGTAAATCGGAGTTTTCAACGTTTTCCCCAAACGGGCTTCGATAACTGTACGGGGGTGGAACATGCAGGAAACCTGGAACCGCCGGATCATATTTCACTCTCCGATTAGCCTGTGCAGTTGCGCTGAGCGCGCCAAAAGTATTGCCATGATAAGCTCTATACCTTGAGATGAACTTGTATTTACCCTGATTTCCATTTTGGGAATGATATTGCCTGGCTATTTTAAAAGCTGTCTCATTCGCCTCGGAGCCGCTGTTCGTAAAAAAAGTTGTATAAGGGCCCTTTAAATGTTCACTTATTTTTGCAGATAATTCGATTGCCGGCCTATGACTTAATGTTAAAGGGAAGTAAGATAAGTTAATCATTTGTTCATAGGCTGCCTGGGCAATCTCTTTTCGTCCGTGACCAAGGTTCAAGCACCATAATCCGGAGACACCATCTAAATATTTATCCCCTTTAGTATCAGTGAACCATGAGCCGGATCCTTCTGTAGCCATCATGGGAGCATCCTTCTCATTATAGCGATGCATCGCATGCCATAAATGGTCTTTATCCATTTGAACAAGGTCTTTCGTTTCAGTTTCCATCTTCACTTTTGAAACCCCCTTATTTTTCATCGAATGCAACTAAGTTAAGTTCCCCTGCTGTTACAGATCCTTTTATGCGAATTGGTGATGGTGCGATGACCCCAATCGTTCATCAGGGCATCGCAGCTGTCCTATCACCTTTTTTTATTTATCCCAGTTTTTATGATCTAAATGAGAATATTTTTCCAATAATCTAGTAGGCATTTTTAATGCATCTTTTCTAAATGGCGGAGCCAATTGTGTTCCATCCACTTGTATATCAATGACAGTCGGTTTGTTTGATTTTATTGCTTTTTCAATGACAGCGCCTAACTCGTCTGCTTTTTCCACCCTAATGCCTACAGCACCCATTGATCGGGCAACTTCTGCAAAATCAGGATTTTGGATATCGGCCCCTACAAAACGGTTATTATAAAAATCGACCTGATTCTTTTTCTCAGCGCACCAAGCATTATTATTGAAGACACAAGCTATGACAGGTATGTTTTCTTCAACGGCCGTGCTCACTTCATGTAAGCTCATGCCCCACGCGCCATCTCCAACAATGGCTATAACAGGCGTATTCGGCTCAGCTAATTTGGCACCTAGTGCGGATGGGTAAGCAAATCCAGTATTTCCGAATGTAAGCGCAGCGATATGCCTGCGTCCCTGATTGAATTTCAAGTAAGCGTTTGCAGTTGAAGATACATTACCGATATCTGTAGTAACGATGGCATTTTCAGGCAACACTTTTGTCAATTCCAATAGGGCCCGACGCGGATTGATCGGGGTTCCATCGATCATCGCAAGATTCACCAATTCTTCTTCCCATTTTTGTTTTTCATTCGTAACTTCTACTATCCGCTCTTTTTCTTGTTTTAGGTTTGGTTTATCAGCCTTCAACCGTTTCAAGATTTCACGACTCGCTTCGCGTGCATCTCCGATTATCCCCACTTCCACAGGGTGCGTCCTCGCTATTTGCCTTGGGTTAATATCAATTTGGATGATTTGCGCATCTTTCGGGAAATAATCAATGTCATAGCATGGTAACGTTCCAAATACCGATAATCTTGTGCCTACCGCCAATATGACGTCCGCTTTCTTAAGTGTATTCATCGCAGCCTTTGAACCCATGTAACCGATCGGGCCTACTGACAATGGATGATCAGCAGGAAAAGCATCATTATGCATATATGAGACAGCTACCGGAGCCGTTAAATATTCCGCCATATTCTTAATTTCCTCAATGCCATCTGAATCAACCGTTCCCCTACCGGAAATGATCACCGGATACTTCGCCTCGGCTAAAATTTCTGCCGCTCTCTCCAAGGATTCAGAAGACCCGCAGCCCCTTTCATCCACGCGATATTGATGTGGTTGAAGGATTTGATCTTCCACTTCACCATAGAAGTAATCACGAGGGATATCGAATAAAACCGGTCCCCTCTCGGCATAGGCAATCCGAAATGCTGTCCTTAGGCAATCAGCGACCCGGCCTGGGTGTGTCACTCTAACTGTTTCTTTCGTGATTGCCTTGAAGATGGAAACCTGATCGCATTCCTGAAAACCATCCCATCCAACTGTTGGTGTACCAGCTGAAGGTGATATGACCACCATTGGAGTATGAGCTTGATTGGCCGCTGCGACAGAGGTGACCATATTCGTCATTCCAGGTCCGTTTTGCCCGATGACAACTCCAGCAACACCAGAGACACGACAATAAGCATCTTCCATATGTGCTGCACTTTGTTCATGGCGGACACCAATGAAACGAATGCCTGCAGTTGGCAATAAATCAAGCATATCCATGAAAGCAGATCCCAAAATTCCCGAGATATGTTTAACTCCCTCGGCCACTAATGTCTCAACGATGGCTTCACTTGGTGTCATTTTTACTTTCGTACCTCTTAACATTTTTGTTTCGACCATAGCACATTCTCCTTAATTAAAATTTATTTCTGATAATGACGTTGCGACGTCCGTACCAGTTATAAGATGTATAATACTACCATTATGATTAACAGTCAATAAATAATTTGAATATTTTGAATTAATTTAAAATCTCTGTCCAGCATAGGCACTAACACATGTATTTGACTCTTTTTTAACCAATAAATATATCCTTTTTTTCAGTCAATCTGTAGTTGATTCTATCGATGATCTCCAATAAATCACCTATTTCATCAATTACGAAATCGGCACCTGCATTCAAAAAACGGTTTTCTGCAGTTTTCATCCGTTTTTGCAGATCATAAGGGTCCATTTCACTGATTTCTGCTTCTGAAAGTCCGATTTCACTGCCGCCTTTCAATACGGCAACAGTCCACATTCCCGCAGAAATTCCTTCTTTGATATCACTGATCGTATCACCCACTTTAACGATTTTGCTGAGTGGATACACTTGGAGATTCATCGCCGTCTTAAAGCACATCCAAGGAGCAGGCCTACCTGTAGGCACTTCGGTGGAAGCAACGATGGAATCGGGTTGATAGCCCCATTTTTCCGCCTCTTCTTTAACAACATCAATCATTTCACGAGTATACCCCGTTGTCGAACCGATTTTTATTCCTTGCTGCCTTAAACGGCTGACTAATTCAATTACGCCGGGTATTGGCTTGGCGTTATCCTTTAGAACTTTAAAAAGCAAAGCCTCAAAGTCTTTATATAAAGAATTTAAATCTCTTTCGTCCGGTTCTTTCCCGAATTTAGCACTCCACAAATTAGAGATTCGTTTCATTTTCAGGAGTTCCATAATATGATCCATTTTCAATAAACCCATAGGTTCCCTTGCTTCCTTAACGGTAATATCAATCCCCCTTATCCTGAATATCTCGACAAATGCTTGGACAGGTGCAAAACAACCATAATCCACCGTCGTTCCTGCCCAATCGAATATCACTGCTTGAACCTCTTTGCATTCTTTTGCCCTTTCCAATCTATGCTCCCCTCCTCATCTTACCTCCTCCAAAATCACCAAACTTGCTAAACCAGGGTATAAAGAGAATTCAATTAACTTCTTCCAAAAATAACTGTAAATCTTCCTTTGTAGCTTCAGAGAGTCGTTTAATCTTTTCAAGGTCCTTTTCCGGATTCCCTGACTCCCCAATTAATGGGTAAAGGTTTTTCTCAATCCTTTCATACCAATCCGGGTATTCATCTTCCACTTGCTTTTCTATCGAATCCCAAATAGAACTCATATCTTTTCCCATTTCTTGAATTCTCTCTGGATCCGCTTCCGCACTTAATTCTGATTCCAATTCTTTTATGGAATGAATCACATCGCCGACACCTTTTTTAATGACCTCCGCATTTTGGGTTTCACCCGTATTTGATTCCGGATTTTCATTCATGATTGGACTTTTTTCCTGTTGAGCCTCGTCCGGTTCAGCTGAATTGCCGCAGCCTGACAGCAATATGGCTCCAAGGAAAACTCCACTGGTTATTACACGGTAAACATTCAATATAACCCCTCCTTCATGATCTATAAGACAGATGGCACCAAGCACTTATTGGCACAATTCTCTTTTTCTATTGGAATCATATTCTAGCTGATTAGTGAATTGAAGAATTTTGTCTGAGGAATTCCATAGAAGTAACCTTAAATTAAACCAATGGTGTAGAGCCAAAGCTAAAACTTTTCAGAATTAGGGGAACCAGAAGCAATATTTAATTCATTCTCCAAATACTTCGCTTTTTTTCGCCGAATGAAAAAGAATGAACAAATAACGATCAAGCTAAATAGCATGGTAAATATGAACTGCGGACGCTGCGAATCGATAAAAGCCATTAATATTAACACGGAAATCATGGAAATGATGGTTGCATAAGTCAAATACGGGAATAACCACATCTTGATCTTGAATATTCCAGGATTCTCCTTCTCCATTCTCTTCCTTAATCGGAGATGGGAAACCGCAATGGCCAGATAAACAAGAATTCCGACTCCGCCCGAGGAATTCACTAAAAAGAAAAAGATTTTATCAGGTGAAACATAACTGAAAATGGTGCTGATAAAGGCGAATATAGTAGAGCCGACTACAGCAAATATAGGGACACCGTTCTTGCTCACTTTAGAAAATAGCTTTGGGGCGTCACCCTTTTGTGCAAGTGAAAATAACATGCGTGAACTCGTATATAATCCCGAATTCAAACAGGATAGCAATGCAATGAGAATCACTATATTCATGATCAAGGCAGCAGAAGGGATTCCCAGCATTTCAAGTACGGCGACAAATGGACTTTTCAGCAAAGAAGCCGAATTCCAAGGTAATAGCGTCACCAGTATGGCGATGGACCCGATATAGAAAATCAGGATTCGCCAAACCACACTATTCAATGCACTTCTAACTGATTTGACCGGATCACTGGTTTCACCCGCAGCAATCGCTGGTATCTCCACTCCAACAAATGCATGAAAAACGATTGCAACACCAACAAGCACAGAACTTAGACCATTTGGAATAAACCCGCCAAAGTTTAAAAGATTGGAAGTGCCAGGTGGTTTTATCGTTGGGATAAACCCTAATATCACGGCCACCCCCAGGCACAGGAATAGTATGATACTGATTATTTTAATGATTGAAAACCAGTATTCGAACTCACCAAACGATTTCACGGAAAAAATATTCGTCATTTTCAATAGGATGATCAATGATAGACTTATGACCCAGACGGGAACGGAAGGAAGCCAGCTGTGAATGATTGCTGCTCCAGCCGTTGCCTCCAAAGCAATTACGATAACCCAAAAGAACCAATATAACCAACCTGTTGTAAAACCGGCCCATTCACCTATCCCTTCTCTTGCATAAACCGCAAAAGATCCAGTATTAGGATTCACTGTGGCCATTTCCCCAAGCATTCTCATGACTAAAACAACGATCAAGCCTGCCAAAACATATGATAATATCGCCCCGGGGCCCGTTTGACCAATAATGATACCGCTTCCTACGAATAAACCAGCGCCTATGACACCACTCAAAGATATCATCGTTAAATGTCTTTGTTTCAGACCTGGTTTCAGTTCTTCCTGTTGATGTTTCATACCCTCCACCAACTTTCAATAATTTGGGGAATCAACTAAGATAATCGCTACTTGAATGTAAAGCAGGCTTTTCAGCTGCCTGTCCTTTACATTTTCACAAAGATAGTGGGAACTGGAAACATGGCATTTTCAAACAACACAGGGTATGACGCTATGAACTTAAGATTCTATAACACTAGTCCTCCTTCCTTAAGGCTATTTTGAAAAACGAAGCGAATCTAACATCACAACGTCATGATGTCAGTACCACTTTCTATGTGTATAATACACTCTGATTTTTTTAAAGTCAATTTAAAAATCAGAATATTTAAATAACAAAATGAACATTTTCAAATAATAAACGATGTCCATTAAGTCTCCAATTTTAGTTATTTTACTTCATTTACCTTTGGTGTTTCATCCAACACACTTTCCGTAGCTGACGTTACTGCCTTCTGCTTCCTATCCAGCATTTTCTTTAAAAGATATGAAAAAAGCAATGTAAAAGCAATTCCCTTAACAATCGATGCATAACCATAAACCAGAATGCCCAATATCAGTACGATAAGATTAATAATCCTTATTGTCGCAGCAATATCTATTTTTTCATTTTTGTGATGTAAAATTAAGGCGAGCACGTCAAAGCCAACAGTGGAGGCATTTGCAGTTATACATAAATAATATCCTATCGCTATAAAAATCGACGAAATGAAAATCACTAAAACGATATTCATATCAAAATGAAAGTTCAATGAATAAAAAAAATTAAAAAAAACCATATAGCTAAGGGAACTTACGATCGACTTAAAAAAGTACTCTTTCCCTAGAAACACTAAACAAATGATTAACAGTATTCCTGTAACCAAATTGGCGAGCATGGCAATGTTATAGCCCAATAATGCATTCAATAATAATGCCGAGCTAGTTACCCCGCCATTGATGATTTCATTGGGAACGATTAAATAAGCATAGGCAAAGGTCATGGAAATGTTTCCTGCGATAATTTTCAATAAATCCTTCATACATTCTCACCATCCTGTTCGATATTTTGATAATGCTCTCCCCCCTAAATATATATTTATACTTGAACGATAATAAGATTCGAACCTTTCACCTTTCGATATTTTGGAATGTTATTACAAAGAATGCATTTTTCAATTCAAGTGATTACAATTATTCGCTAACCAGAATCCTCTTTCCTTCTAAATAAAAAAAATAAAACACCCCCCTTAAAACTAGAAGATGTTCATGGTCTACTACATAATCATTTAGACATTGCAGAGTTTATCTTCAACTTATGTAACTTGTGATTAGTTGACAAAAACTTTGATTTAAATAATTTAAATTCCACAGGATTGGACAAATTGAAGGCTTTTATAGGTTAAAACTTCGTCCCCTTATATAATCACATTGGTTAGAAGGCAAATGCAAAAGCATCCCCCCTAATCATTCCCAAAAAGTATTATCCCACAATAAAAAGCTGAGGGGGCTCCCCTCAACTTTTTATTGTTCCATTTATTATTTCCCAAGAAATGTTACTTTCAATAGGCTGTGATTATCCTTTTCATGTCACGGATAATGCTGACTCATCTTTCATAAGCCTTTTACGATAAACCATATTGGACAGCTGTACACTCACTTCATAAAGCACAAGTAAAGGGACGATAACCAAAATGTCCGAAATTATATCTGGAGGTGTAATCAGGATTGAGATGATGACCAGGACGAAATAAGAAATCTTGCGAGACTTTTTCAACACCGCTGGATTGATGATGCCTAATCTGGTCAGGAACATGACCACAAGCGGCATCTCGAATAAAATCCCGAAAGGTAAGATCAAATTAATCATGAAACGAAAATACTTTTCCGCAGTGAACATCATCTCGAACTGCCCGGCCGATAGGGAAGTTAGGAAACCCAGAACTATTGGAAACAACACAAAATATCCAAATGAGATACCTGTGATAAATAGAATGAACAGTCCGGGTATGAAGCGAAATGTAACCTTTCTCTCTTCCGGTTTCAAAGCTGGAGCCACAAAGCGCCATAACTGATAGGCTGCAAGCGGAATCGTTGCAGCAATTGCGCAAACCCCAGCAATAATCATATATACCCATAGGACCTCACTCGGCCCGAGCACGGCAAGCTTTCCTTCCAAATCTTTAATAAGTAAATTATAAATATCCTGTACGAATATGAAGCTCATTATGAAAAAGGCCACAAAGCCTATCAGTGTTTTAATGATTCTGCTTCGGAGTTCCTCCATATGCTCAATAACGTGTAAATCCTTACTCTCCACTTTCACTCCCCCTTTTTAGACATATTATTTGCCATTTTGCAAATAGCGCTTCCCCTCTAACCCTTCTCATGAAAAGAAGCAGGCGAGTCTTTCCGCCCGCTCTATCTCATTTACTTCATCCCTCTTTTTTAACAGCTCTTAATGCAGCTTTATTCTCATTTTCTTCTTCTTTTTCCGTATCATTCACCAATCCTTTGGTTGCACTTTTGAATTCGGATAATGTCCGGCCAAATGCACGGCCTATTTCCGGCAGTTTGGACGGTCCAAAAATAATCAGTGCAATCACAAGGACAATCACCAAACCGGGTATTCCTATATTTGAAAGCATTCCTACTCACTCCTCTGTTCTTCTCATTTTTCTTCGCTACATTCCTGTCAAGCATCATAAGGTCCCTATCAATTAGTCACTTTCCCCTGACTTTTCATTCTTTGTTTTTCATGTGCGCGATTATGGGCACGTGTCCGATCCTCCTCGACTTCGTTCGTTTTTTGTGCACCTTCCATAACCGCTGCTGATGCAACCTTTCGCAGCCCTGTTTGATCCTTATCAAAAACAAAGGATGCTCTTGTCGATATATCTGCACCTGGTTCTGTCACGAATGGGACTACACGGTAATCCGCCTTCCATTGTTCTGGTGTTACTTTGCACCGGACATATCCCCTGTAATCATTAAAGAACTTAATATGCGGATTCTGACTTAGTATTTTATCCGTGTCCGCACGCTTATCCGCACCATTTCCGCCAGATGTGATTGAAGTGCCGACAAACTCCACACCGAAAATCTTTGAATTTGGATCATCGAAATCCGCCTTTAAATTGGCGGCCCAGCTTGCATGTACATCACCGGTCAACACGACCAGATTTTCCAGGTTGTTGCTTTTGATTACATCAATTAAGCGATCGCGTGCAGCCGGGTAGCCATCCCAGGAATCCATGCTGAATTTTGGGGCGGTTGGTGTTCCATAATTCCGTTGTGCAAAGAAAATCTGCTGAGGCAGAACATTCCACTTCGTTTTTGATTTTGATAAATTGTCAGTTAGCCACTGTTCCTGCTCTGGACCTAGTAATGTCCGTTTCGGATCAAGTGACTCAGGCGTTTGCGGTGAACTTCCATCACCGTTTGCCTGATCATCCCGGTATTGACGTGAATCCAATACAAAGAAAGAGGCCAGGTCGCCATATGTGAAATTTCGGTATAACCTCATATCCGCTCCCTTAGGCAAAGATGATTTTCGAAGGGGCATATGCTCATAGTAAGCCTGATAAGCGGCGGCCCTTCTCTTGATGAAAGCTTCTACCGATTGCCCTTTTTCCGGGATGACATTTGCATAATTGTTTTCAACTTCATGATCATCCCAAGTCACGACCCATGGGAAAGCTGCATGTGCCGCTTTTAAATGGGTATCAGAGCGATATTGTGCGTATCTATTCCGATAATCTTCAAGTGTAATGATCTCTGGTCCACTATGTACACGGACATTACCTGTAGAAGAAACATATTCATTTGGTCCATATTCATATATATAATCGCCAAGGTGGAAGACAATATCCAGATCTTCCTTTGCCAAATGTTTATAGGCCGTATAATAACCATGCTCAAATTGCTGGCATGAAACAAACGCGAATGACAAGCTCGAAACACTTGAACCTATTGGCGGAAGTGTTTTCGTTTTCCCAGTCTGACTTACTTCCCCGCCGCTTTTAAAACGGTAAAAATAGACTTTATCAGGTTTTAATCCGCTTACTTCCACATGTACGGAGTGGCCAAGTTCCGGCCTGGCTATATCCTTGCCTTGCTGGACAATCTTTCGGAAATTCTCATCCTTTGCCACTTCCCATTTAACGGAAATGGCTTCTTTTGGCATTCCTCCTCCATTCAACGGATCCGGTGCCAGCCTTGTCCATAAAACGACACTGTCCGAGAGCGGATCTCCTGAAGCTACACCGAGAGTAAATGGATAATCACTGAATTTCGGGGCAGCATTCACTTCAATCCCGCCCATTGATTGGGCAAGAGCAAGACCTAATGAAAGTCCGGCAAGCTTACTCGCTCCCTGGATAAAATTTCGGCGGTCCATATTCTTACCTAATTCGCTCCAATTCTTAATTAAATCATCCATTGCTCTTTCATTATTCATTGATCTTTCCCTCCTATTATTTGAATCTGGTTCAAGTATAGTATGGCCCTTTTAAAGGTGTATGAAGATGTGTAAATCAATAAATCAACAAATTAGGAATTTTTAGGCAGGTCTTATGATACCCATTGAATACAAAAAGAGTTTTGATTCACTCATGCATTTACATAGCCCTACAAACTTTTACATATAACGACAGTCTTTCAGCCTAGTTCTCTTAACGAATCATTTATTTAATCGTTACAAATAACTTCAATAGGCTATTTTTACAATAAACCTTTAAAACTATAAGAGCCTAAAGAAGCCAGCGAAATAATGGAATAAAAGAAAGATCGCCATCTCTTGGTTGGATCCCACTACAGGAAGGAAACCTGAATTCAAAGGAAGGTTTAGATCATGGTTTTCTAAAATTGGACTAAAAATACTTCAGCAATAATTTTATAAGTGAATACTCACTTTTGGTTTAAAATCATCCTAATTTATGTAATAATAGTTTCATAACAAAAAAAGAAAGCACTTGAGGATTCTACATTGGAGAGTATGGAAGCATTATTTGAAAAAATTGAGATATTGAGGAAAGAATTAATAACCACCGGATTGATTTATGGATTTACTGCCCCAAAAACATTACATAAAAGCCAGGAACTAGATGAACTGTTGAATTTACTTACAAATGAAAAAGAACCAAATGATTTAGAATATGTCTAAAAAGCGGAATGAAGCCTGATTGATTTTTCTACTAATACTTCATGGAACCATCACTGTGTAGTTCATGCTTCTCTTACTTCTTATATTTTTCTTGGATTCGTGGTCTAATTTTTATGTAATATCCGCTAAATCATTAGAGTAATTGTTAACATCATCACTCTTCCTAATTAAAAAGCATCCAAAATGAATGGATGCCTTTTTTATCAAAGATTCTTTTAAATGGGTCAACCTAATATTACCGCTGTGTTAATGATTCATTACTATTTTAGTGACTGAAATCCTTTCAATTCAGGGACAACATTGCTTATCTCCCTTCCTGTAACAACAGCAACGAGGTTCTTCGCAGCAAGCATGGCCATATCAAATCGTGTTTGATGAGTAGCTGAACCTATATGGGGCAGGGTTACCACGTTAGGCATGGCTAAAAGCGGATTGTCATGCGAAATGGGTTCCTTTTCAAATACATCCAAACCGGCTGCAAGAATTTCCTTATTTCGCAGTGCTTCTATGAGGGCCTTTTCGTCCACCGTCTGACCCCGGGATGTATTGATAAAGATCGCTGATTTTTTCATCAGTACGAACTGCTCCCGTCCCATAAGATGCCTCGTCTCCGGAGTATAAGGGACCATTAATAGAACGAAATCTGATTCCCGTAAAAGGTGATCTAAAGAAGAATAGGTTGTACTGAGCGTTTCCTCCACTTCGGATTTCCTTCGCCGATTATGATACAAAACTTCCATGTTAAAACCGAATTTGGCTCGTCTTGCAATAGATTCCCCAATCCTCCCCATACCGATGATGCCCAATGTTTTTCCATGAACATCAACGCCAAAGAGGGGTTCATCGCTTTTATTTCCCCACTTGCCATCCTTTACAAGCTTGTCCATTTCCGGAATACGACGGGCTGCTGAGAGCATTAAGGCTAAAGCTAAATCAGCCACGGTTTCATCGAGAACACCAGGTGTATTTGTACCGATTATGCTTCTCTTTTTCATTGCCTCCAGATCAAAGTTGTTGTAGCCTACCGAGATATTGCTGACAGCCTTTAGACGTGGTGCATGGTCCAGAAATTCATCATCTATTTTTTCTCCTGTGATGAGCAGTCCCTCCGCATCAGAAATTTGCTTTAACAGTTGGCTTCTGGTAATGGGTTCAGGGCCGTTCCATTTTTCATACTGGCAATACTTCGAAATAAATGCCTCTACCTCGGCCGGTACTGGTCTTGCTATATACACTTTTGGCTTCAATTTATTTCCTCCTCGATAATACTATTCTTGAATAGGATGTTTTACAATAAACCAATAGCAGATTGCTGCGCATCCGGCGATTAAACCGCCAGATATAAAGGCGAGAGAGTAAGAACCGGTTGTATCCACTATCATGCCTGCCACAACAGGGGAAAAGGCACCACCAAAATAACCGCCAAAATTCTGAATTGCTCCTACGGAAGCAACCATAGAAGGAGGAGCAATGTCGCCGGCGAGTGCCCATGCGCTGCCTGTAATGGCAGAAATAAAACAAAGAGCAAGGGTCAGTAAAAGTAAGGTAATAGCGAGCCCTTTAACAAGTGGAACTGCACACACAACAATAGCGGCCAAGATGGCACATATACTAATTAAGGCACGCTTTGCTTTAATAGGTGTAGTAATTCCCTTGTCGACCAATTTTTTAGTAAGATATCCTCCGAAAATATTGCCAAAGATTCCGCCAAGCCAAGGAATACCAGCATATATACCCATTTCTTTAAGTGAGACATGATGGACATCAAACAAATAAAGGGGAAGGAATACAAGGAAAATATTCCAAATCCAGATGGTACAGAAGAAGCCTAGAATCATCCCCCATACGCTTCGATATTTAAATAACGAACCCCATTTTATTTTTGATGATTGAATGCCTTGCTCCACTCCACCACCTTCCGACTTAATGTATTCAAATTCCTCCTTGGAAAGTTTTTGGCTTTTTTCAGGATTTTTATAAAAAATAACAAAACCGATCGCAAAAATGATGCCGATTACACCTGTAATATAAAACAACGCTCTCCACCCAAAAGTCACCATAATGAAAACGAGAAGTGGCGGTGCAATGGCAGGTCCCCATTTGGAGGAAGAATCCCAAATTCCAGTTGCCAGGCCGCGTTCCTTTTTGGGGAACCAATACGATGTAATCTTAGCCATTGTAGGAAAACACGGTGCTTCACCCACTCCAAGTAAAATCCTTGCAGCAATAAATGAACCCATTTTATGAACGGCTCCCGTTAAAATGGTCGCACCACTCCACCAAATAAGCGCGATTGTATACACCTTTTTGGTCCCGAACCGATCGATCAGCCAGCCTGAAGGAAGCTGCATTAATGCATAACTCCAAGAAAAAAAGGTTCCCAATAACCCGATTTCGGTCACGCTTAGCCCGAGTTCCTTCATCATTTCGGGAGCTGCAATGGAGAGATTGGCACGATCTAGATAATTGATTATTCCCCCAATCAATAACCAGATGACGACTGTCCAGCGAAATTTCCGGCCAAAATTTAATGGCTTTTCTTGCTTTGTTTCCATTCTTGCTTCCATACCTTATCCCCCCTTGTTATATAAAACGCCTAAATTGGCAGCGCTTCCAAAATAAGAAAAAGCCCAGTTCACTCTTGGAGAATATGTATATACAAGGAGGCTTTTGTTTTATAATATAAAACCTAGTTTTGGTTTTCTAACAAAAAAAATAAAAAGATAATTCCTATTATTCTGTAAAGTATCGTATTATGAGGATGTGTGAATGTCAATCTTTATTCTTATTTTCAGGATTATATTCCTAGTAAATGTTATATGCCAAGTGGGGAAAATTGCTAGACGTTTTTTTAAGTAGTAAAATCTTAACAGACTTTATCCCACAATCCATTTCATTTCCACCTCTAGCTTTGCTGCCGGGATGGCTGAGATTCCATTCTATCTCTCAAAAATCTCGGGCAACGTTAACGACGGTTAAGCTTTTATTATTTTTCTATAAGAAAAGCAAGCGGTCCTGATACATGTGGGCCGACCATAGACGTACCTGTTAAGGCAGCTGAAATCTACCAGATAAGTGGGATATTAATTGTTCGCTTGGCGCAACTGTATCCACTTTTCTATTGGACTTACTAAACCTTAATGAAAGCCGGGATGTTTAACGAAGATCCCATCCTTTCTCACTACATCTATGTTTTTTGTCTCATTCTCCGCTCCTCACAGTGCATTGAGATACGCCAACTACTTCTCCTTGAGGATCTATTCATTGAATTTCATAATCTTTATTCCAACTTTGTTTTCTTCTTTTATTCTTTGTTTTCCGTTCATTCATTTAGATAATTATAAAATAATATATTATATTAATTTTTTATGATTGTAATTCCACTTATTGCTTTTGAATTAAACGATTGGTTCGTTCATTCAATAAGAAAAAGAGCCGTTGTAGCAGCTCCTTGTCCCCTTTTTCCCCCTTTTGGACCGAATGATAGAGGAATGTTTCTCCTACTTTTTTTTGACTCTTTGCAAGCGTTTGGCCTTATATTGTTCAAAATCCCAATTCGACAAAAATTCTTTTGCAGAAGTATAGCCTGATTTATAGAGAAAGTTGATTTCTTCCTCATTCAGTTCAAAATCCGTTGCATTGATGCCGCCAATAGGAATTTGAATCGTGCGTTCAATCGTTTCTTCGTTCATATGTCGTAAATCATGGGCTTGGAGCATCGTTTTAAATATATTTTTGAAAAGGTGGATGGGCGTTGGGATAACCCCGCCTATGTTAACTTCATCTTTCACAAAATGGAATCCGAATGTTGGAAAACGAGGATTGTCGGTATCAAAAATCCATATCGGGAAGTTACTAAGTAATCCACCATCTAAAATGTAGGATTTTTTCCGGTCTTTTAATTTCCAAATAACCGGACGGAAGAAAAATGGTAAGGAGGCACTCATCATAACAGCAGTTGAAACTTTTAAATCAGCTGGAGACATACCATAGCGGTCCAAATCATCTGGCAAAATAAGCATCGTTCCATTCGAAACATCAGAAGCAATGATCTTCAACTTTCCATCTGGAAGATCCGCGAATGTCTTTATCCCTTTTTCCGAAAGAAGTGAATCCACCCATGTCTCCAAATAATCGTTTTTGTAAATCCCAAGATGAACCATGAGTTCCAAAAAGAAGCCCAAAATGGGAATTCGATTCAGAATTGTCCTGCCTCGAATCTTTGAGTAATTGATTTCACTAAACTGTTTTCTAATTTCATGGCTTTTATAGCCACTAGCCAAAAGAGCAGCTATTATTGCTCCTGCTGATGTCCCAGCAAGTCTTTCCCATTCGACATTTTCCTCTTCCATTGCTTGAATTGCCCCAATAAAAGCAATTCCCCTGACCCCCCCACCTTCAAAAACAGCATCTGCTCTCATTTTTTTCCACCTCTCGATAAGAGTTACTATCATATTAACAACATTTGAAAATAAAGTGAATTTTCACACTCCTGGACTCTTTGATGGCAATCAAACGTAATAACAATAGTAGGATAGCATCTATTATCATGGTATGTATAAAACGAAGCATTTGCATGGACAAATTATCAGATTAGGAAGCAGCCTTTGATAAAGGAATTCTTTAAATGATGTCGAAAAGGATATGTAACAATTGAAGGAGTGAAAAAATGGAAAATAACCGAGCCAAGAAAATGTATGATTACCATGTTTGGGCTAATCAGCAAGTGTTCCAAAAACTAAAACAGTTACCGGAAGGAGTCTATGGAGAAACGATAAAAAGTGTCTTTCCATCAGTCAAGGAAGTCCTTGTTCACCTTTACGCAACAGATATTACCTGGTTGGAGATAATGAAAGGAAGCACAGTTCAAGAAACTTTTAAGAAAGTTGAACAGCGGCGGAAAGAAGTGGAAGGGATCACATTAAATGAACTGGAATCCTCATATGATGAACTTGCAAAGGATTACGACAATTTCCTTACTTCGCAGCCTGATCTTGAACGGACCATTGTAACCGAACATCCGAAAATGGGGGCTTGTGAGTTTGTACTTGCCGACCTCATCCATCATGTAGTGAATCATGGGACCTATCATCGCGGTAATGTATCAGCGATGCTCCATCAACAAGGCGAAAATGGCACACCTACAGATTATGTTTTTTACTGTTTAAAATAAAGCTGTTTGACAACCTATAAGAGTTGCAGTAACATTGCCGCTCATTCCAGATGAAAGCCGATGATCCTCTTGCAAAGGAATCATCGGCTTTATTAGGATGATTAAAATTCATACGCCCGTAGAATGGTATATTCAGTCAGTACAACTGCCTTCTATATATGCTACATGACCTTTAAAGTTTTATCCGTTGAAGGCGAAGTGCATTCAATACAACTGACACTGAACTGAAGGCCATGGCAGCACCCGCTAACCACGGGGCAAGAAGTCCGATGGCCGCAATTGGTATTCCGATTACATTATAGGCAAAAGCCCAGAATAGGTTTTGTTTGATGTTTTTCATCGTCTTCCTGCTCATGAGGATGGCATCTGCAATACTGTTCAAATCACCCCGGATCAAAGTGATATCGGCAGCTTCCATGGCTATGTCCGTCCCGGTTCCTATTGCCATTCCTATATCGGCTAGTGCCAGCGCGGGCGCATCATTTATCCCATCGCCGACCATTGCCACTGTTTTACCTGCGGCCTGCAGTTTTTTCACTTCTTCCGCTTTCCCTTCAGGTAGGACTTCTGCGATTACATGGTCAATGCCAACTTGATGTCCGATGGCATTTGCTGTTCTTTGATTATCCCCGGTTATCATGATGACCTGGATATCCATTGCTTTTAACCTTTTAATCGCCTCAAGCGAGCTTTCTTTTATCGTATCCGCAACAGCAATGAGTCCGGCATATTCCCCTTCAATGCTAGCGAGCATTGCAGTCTTCCCTTGCTCTTCAAATTCTTCCATCGCTGTTAGCGCCTTAGTGATATCCACGTTATTTTGCTTCATCAATTTACGGGTTCCGATGAATATCACTTTTTGATCCGCCACAGCTCTAATCCCGTATCCAGGCATCGCTTCAAATTCTTCAACCGCTGCAAGTGAAATCTGTCTTGCTTGAATTCCTTGAACGATTGATTGAGCAAGAGGGTGTTCAGATTGTTTTTCAGCTGCACCGACTAATGATAAAAACTGTTCTTCCTCCATACCATTCTCAATGAGGACATCTGTCAACACAGGGGTACCATTCGTTACCGTACCCGTTTTATCCAAGATTACCGTATCGATATGGTGGGTGGTTTCCAGATGTTCCCCGCCTTTAAATAAGATGCCGAATTCGGCAGCCCTTCCAGACCCTGCCATGATAGAGGTGGGAGTGGCCAGGCCTAAAGCACATGGGCAGGCTATGACTAGCACTGCAATCATCGCTTCAAAAGCAGGTGTGAATTCTCCAGGGTTAACCCAAATCATCCAAACCAGAAAAGTTAAAAGAGCAATTCCAACAACAATGGGAACGAAAACACCGGAAATTTGGTCAGCAAGCCGTTGAATCGGCGCTTTCGAACCTTGAGCATCTTCGACGACTTTGATGATTTGGGAAAGAGCTGTATCCCTTCCTATTTTCGTCGCTTTCATTTTGAGAAACCCATTCTTATTCAATGTTGAACCGATAACAGTATCCCCGTTTGTTTTATCGACCGGAATGCTCTCACCCGTTAACATGGATTCATCGACGGCAGAGTTCCCTTCGATTACCTTGCCATCGACAGGGATCTTCTCACCCGGCTTCACCAAAATCGTATCCCCTACGATGACTTCTTCAAGTGGTATTTCCCGTTCCTCCCCATTTCTTAAAACCAATGCCGTTTTGGCCTGAAGCCCCATCAATTTTTTGATGGCCTCGGAAGAACGTCCTTTTGCTTTTGCTTCAAACAGCTTCCCCAAAAGAATGAGGGTGATAAGAATCGAACTGGTTTCGAAATAAAGTTGTGCCGTATTGTGATGGGAACCCATCGAGATGATCGCCTGATAAACACTGTAAAAATAGGCAGCGGATGTTCCCATCGCGACTAATACATCCATATTGGCACTTTTATTTCTCAAGGCTTTATAAGCTCCAACATAGAACTGCTTTCCAATCAAAAATTGAACGGGGGTTGCGAATGCCATCTGCACCCAAGGATTCATGAGGAAATCAGGCATATAGATAAACGAAGTAAAACTAAAATGGCTTACCATCGCCCATAACAATGGAAAAGATAAAATGACCGAAAAAATGAATGTATTCTTTTGTTTTTGTATTTCTTTTTGACGGAAATTCACGGATTCCACTTTATCTTCCTTGATGATCGCCCAGTACCCCAGCTTCTCAACCCGTTGAATGATATCAATTGGGGAAGCTTGGGAAGGATCATATTCGACGGTCGCATTTTCAAGCGCTAGATTGACATTAGCCATGCTCACCCCATCCATCTTATTTAACCCTTTTTCTATTCGGTTAGCACAGGCAGCACAGGTCATGCCAGTAATCGTAAATTCCTTTTTCTCTTTTACTACAGCATAGCCAAGATCTTGAATTTTCTTTTCAAAGTCCTGGTTGCTTACTTTTTCCGAATCATATTTAATAACCGATTTCTCAAGTGCCAAATTAACGGTGGCTTCCTCAACGCCTTCCATTTTGTTTAACCCTTTTTCAATTCGGTTTGCACAGGCAGCGCAAGTCATTCCAGAAATCTGTAAACTTGTTTCTTTTATTTGGCTGCTCACTTCATCCCGCCTCCCTATACCACTATGGGGTATATTTCTTTGTAAAAAAGAAGTGCTTAACAGCACTCTCATAACTTACTCGACATCGTAGCCTTGATCATCGATTGTTTCTTTTATTTTCTCAAGTGATACTTTTTCCTTGTCAAACGCTACATCTACTTTTCCTGCATCCAAATGCACCTTTACGCTTTCAACACCTGCAAGTTTTCCTACATTCCCTTCAACTGCATTCACACAATGACCACAAGACATTCCACTAACATTCAATGTTACATTTTCCATTTTATCCACTGCTCCTTTATTTTTTCATTAATTTTTGTATCGTTACAAGCACTTCATCTATAACCTCTGTATCCCCTTCATTCAGGCGTTCCACCACACAATTCCTTAGATGGCCTTCCAATAAAATCTTGGCTACACTATTCATCGCGCTTTGTGTAGCTGCTATTTGGGTGATCACATCATCACAGTACGTATCTTTTTCAATAAGACCCTTTATACCGCGAATTTGACCTTCAATTCGATTTAACCGGGTCGTTAAATTCTTTTTTACTGCTTCTGAGTGATGACTCTTTCGGCCGTGGGAAGAGGCCGTACAGCATTCTTCTTCATTCACCGCATCTTGACCATTCATCATTTCATCCATTGCCCATCCCTCCTCAAAATTAATATACCATACCCTCCTACCCTATGCAAAGAAAAAGATTTATGTGCATCATTTATTACTATCTGTATTTTTATCATTTTTTATTCTTAAGCTCAGAGCCTGCTCCCCATCTGCCAAGTCTCGCAGGGGCTCGGCTAGCCAGTCATTTCGGCAGGAGTGTCGAAAATTTCTTCAATCTCTGTGTGGTATCATTTTTTTTAAATGTAGGTTTTGACATCTTCATTAATAAATGAAGCATATTCATCTGATCCACTAACAGATTTAGAAAATATGATTTTTATAACCATTATAAGGATAATCCATATCAAATCCACGAATGACATCATAAGTTCCTTTTCTCATAACAACGGTGTCTATTCTTTCGAGGATTGAATTGTAGCCAGAATCTCCTTCTACTTCTGTTGATCCTAACCACTCTAATATACCATCCTCATTTGCAATATAGCCATCAATCGAAGTCCAATGTATAATATAATGTTACGCTGTATTTACATTAACCAACTGATTCCCCGTCGGAACATGACCTTAATATTTCTTCATTAACCCTTTTATTATGCCTTTAATACTTCCTCAGGTGAGATACCAATGTAACAAGATTATCTTACTAAAATTGATTCTCCTTCTTTCACAAACCTGCGTTGTTAGTTGAAGAAGAAGGCTGTTTTCACATACTTTGTTGCTATTTACCAGGTAGTGAGTTGTGGTTGATTTCCCCTCCAGATGCTCGCTTTCCTTGGTGCGGGCGGTGAGCCTCCTCGGCTTAAACGCCTGTGGGGTCTCACCTGTCCCGCTGCTCCCGCAGGAGTCTCGCACTTCCGCTCCAATCAACCTTAAATAGTTTCGTTTTAAAAACAACAATCTTTACGAAAAGAGCCAAGAAGAAAAAGGAATTTCATTCGACTATCGTTAATGAATTATATCATCCCAAGAATGTACTTTTTTGGCAGTTCCTAAACGCTGAGCAGGATTTTTCCTATGTTTCGCCAGACTTGCAGATGTTCTAATTGTTTTAAGGATTATAGTAGCCATTTAAGCATACTTAGGAATAAAATTCGCATATATATATATGATTTTCCATCTCCTTTGGATGTTACTACAGAACTTTCTAATAATGAAAATTTCGTCCAGTTTCCAGGTATCAGGATTATAGGTTATTTATTCTTACTCATAGAAACCCTCCGTCCATTATCATTCTACCTATTTAAACATAAAAAAACCCGGATAAGGGACTTTTTGATGTGTGTCCGTTATTCGGGGTATCGTTTATGCTTCTTCAGCGTTATTATTTTCATTTAATTTAAGATTCCAATGTGATTATCACAGTTCTTTTGACATATTATTATTCCTTTTCTTTTTCAATAAAAGAATGATGCCAATGATAAAAGCTACTGCGCTATATAACCAGGTATACATAAAGGCAAGGCCCAGTCCGATATTTGCGTCCAAATAATCGTTTTTCACATGATCTATGGCTAAATATAAAAGCGGGGCAGCTCCAATGATGAACAGGATGACCCAGAGAACATTCTTTTTCGGATTCTTGGTTGATAAAATAATTATGATGAAGGATAGCAAGAGAAACACTTCTGAAACTATCGTCAACGTTACCAGATTACTCATAATAATTCACTCCTAATCGTGGTTGCATAAAGGGAATATATTTATGTTCCCCTATATCTATGCTACTTTTCGTTCCTATATTATTAACTTTAAAAAACCTGAACCCCTCCAACAGGATGAAAGATCCAGGTTTCATGTTAATTTTTCTTGGATAATTGCAGGGCATTCTTGATGCTTTTCAATGATTTTGAGCTACCGTACATCAAGACTCCACCACGATAGATTTTTGCTCCGATTATTCCAAGTAAAACAATCGTTAAGATCAAGACAGCAATGCTGATGGCGATTTCCCAGAATGGAACTTCAAGCATCCCTACGCGCAAGAACATGATCATCGGCGTGAAAAATGGAATGAATGATGTGATCGTAATATAACTGGCTGACGGATTCCCCAGTCCAAACATTGCAATCATGAAGGCGATGACAACTAACATGGTCATCGGTGAAATCATTTGCTGGACATCTTCAATTTTGCTGACAACGGATCCAAGGCATGCTGCAAGAGTAGCGTACAGAAAATACCCAAGCAAAGCGAAGATGATTGCATAAATGATCGTTGAGATATCTGTGCTGCCGAAACCGAAAAATGAAAAGAATCCTTCATCCATACCTGTCAAGTTTTGTTTAATCGAGAAATAGCCCACACCAAAAAATAAAATCATTTGAGTAAGACTAAGTAAAGCAACACCCATTATTTTGGCAAACATTTGTGTGACTGGCGGGACACTTGAAATCAGGATTTCCATGACTCGTGATGTTTTCTCAGTAGCCACTTCCATTGCAATCATCGTTGCATACATCAATACACCGAAGTAAATCACGAATAGGAGCACATACACGAGACCGCGTGCTTGATTGAGATCCTCTTCCGTTTTTGCATTTTTCTGAAGAGCAATCGTATCAAATGCTGGCGGCGTATTTAATTGAGCGATTTGCTGCTCTGTCAAATTCAATTCCTTCGCCGTTATTTGACCCTTCAATTGAGTAAGCGCTAATAGTAAATCATTACTTACCGCAGAATCTGAAATTTGATTCGCTTTGTACGTTCCCTTGAAGCCGAGAGTTTTATCCTTTTGGATTAATAAATACCCAACGATTTCTTCCGCGCTGACCATTTCCTCCGCTTCCTTTTCATCCTGGGCGGATATTATCGATAGGTCATCGTTTACACCTGCTAAAGCACTTTTATAAGAATCAAATAAACTGCCTTCAGTCTGATCGATTACGGCAACTTTTTCCTGTTCATCACTGTCGAATTTATCAATAAGATTCGAAAGATTCGAAAGAAGGAGAATCAGTGCCATCATAATGATTGTAGAAATGATAAAGGATTTCGTCTTTAATTTTGATAGGTATGTATGGGAAAGTACAATCCAAAATTTATTCATATACGGCACCTACTTTTTCAATGAAAATATCCGTCAGCGATGGTTCTTCCAATTCGAATTTCCGGACGAAACCTCTTGGAACAAGATCACGTAGCATGCTCTCAGCCACATCTTCACCAGTTACTTGAAGAACTTTCCCTTCCATCGTGTTCTTGACTTTTGTTACACCTGCATAATGATCCAAGAAAGATAGATCAAAATCCGCTTTAATTGAGACATTCTTTTTACCAAAAGAACGCTTGATTTCTTTTAACTTTCCAGCCACAACAGGTGAACCTTTATGCATGATGCAAAGATGCTCACACATCTCCTCGACATGCTCCATGCGATGGCTCGAGAAAACGATCGTCGTGCCGCTGTCCCTTAAGTCAATGACCGCTTTCTTCAGGATTTCCACGTTCACTGGATCCAGTCCGCTGAAGGGTTCGTCAAGAATAAGTAATTCAGGTTTATGGATCATGGATGCGATCAGCTGGATTTTTTGTTGATTTCCCTTTGAAAGCTCTTCAACTCGCTTATCGATATACTCGGGCACCATAAAGCGGTCCAGCCAGTACTCCAATTCTTTCAAAGCATCGCGTTTGTTCATCCCTCTTAATCTAGCCAAATAAACAATTTGATCGCGCACCTTCAGTTTTGGATATAGTCCGCGTTCCTCAGGAAGATAGCCAATCATGGAACTGGTCGTATAATCGATTTTCTTACCATCCCAGACAACTTCCCCTTCAGTAGGGTCAAGCAGGCCGAGTATCATCCGGAACGTGGTCGTTTTCCCCGCTCCATTCCCGCCTAAAAAGCCGAACATTTCTTTTTCGGGAATAGTTAAATCAAGCTTGTTAACTGCTGTGAAATCCCCGAATTTTTTCGTAACTTCTTTAATGTGTAAAACCAATGCGCAACCTCCTATAATATGATTCTAATTATATGTTAACGGAAAGGTTTTCCATTTTCAACTATCACCAAAGACCAAATAAATCTATTTCTCCTCGATTATATGTAAATTCAATAAACAAATTCACTATCTAACTATTGAAAATAAATTAAATGTAAAATAGTGGGTAAAAACAATAATTTCGTTCTTGTTAAATTTTGGATCATACGGAAATCAAGTTTTCGATCACTAAAAAAGGACTTTTACGCCTTTCTTTTGCATTGTAAATTTGTGGACTTTTTTGGGTACAATATGAAATGAACTAGAAAAGTTATCTTAGTTTCGGGAGGAAGTTTATATGATTAATGAAAAAGTGGCTTTGATATTAGAAGATAAAATTAACGTTATTAAAAGTGATGAAACATCCATTTATTTAGTCGGCCCCATCAAATTACCCGTAAACTTAGAGGGCGAAACAATTATATTCCAGTGGTATTGCTGGTTACGATGTGAGAATATGGCGGGACATTTTTGTGGTGACGGCACTTATAATATAGAAAAGATCATTGAAACTTTAGCTTCTTCCAATTTAGCGGAAATGCAGCAATCCAGTGTGTTACTGTATGGAGATTTTCAAAGCTCCTCCGATGCCCTTATCCGGATGCATAGTATTTGTCATACTGGCGATATATTCGGAAGCAAACGCTGTGATTGTGGCTTTCAATTAAAGCAGGCTATGAAGATGATTGCAACTCAAGGATCCGGGGCTTTATTTTATTTAGCCAATCACGAAGGAAGAGGCATCGGATTATTTAGTAAAGCCATGGCTTATGTTCTGCAAGAAAAAGGATTGGATACGGTGGAAGCTAATTTGGAGCTTGGATTTGTGGATGATGCACGCAACTATGATGATGCCATTCGGGTGTTAAAAAAACTGCGCTCTAATCCAGTGACCCTTATCACCAACAATCCGAGAAAATTAGAAGCTCTTCAAAACTCAGGTGCCAATGTTGCAGGCAGAGTTCCGTTATGGGGAGACATTTCCGAATTTAATGAAAAATATTTAAAAACTAAAGTCTTACGTTCCGGTCATTTAAAAGATAGTAAAAATGAATGACTGATTGTTTTTTATGAAATTGTTTTTACCCATGAATAGGTTTGAAATGGAATTTGATTTATAACATCACAGTTTACCGTAAAATGAAAACACAAACGAGTATAAGGGAATAATAAAATTGCTCACGTCTGGATAATAAGAAAATACATAAAAACAGGATGCAACGGAACGTTGCACCCTGCCTAAAAAAGGGGTTTGCTTCATTTCGAATCAGCATAAATTCTCTGCGATAAACACCTCATCTACATTAGAGTAAGAACTGGTATCTGACTAGAGTTTATCATCCAAAGCAACCATCCCCTATATCTTAAAAGTTTCATCAACTTTCAAAGCATAAATGACAATTATTGAATGAGTTTTCTGCTTTTACGTGCAAGAGAACCATCTCCTTGCTCGAATCGATTTTTTAATGAAGCTATCAGTAGTTAAGTTAAACGTCTTTAACTAACACCTCATTTACTATATGATGTGAATCATACGTAATCAGTAGCCCCTTCTTCTTTATTTATAATGACCATCAGCGGTTAAAAAATAACTGGTTATTTATGGATATCAAAAGTTCTTTCAAACGATTTCCAGTAAACAAAAAGGAATTTAATGGAACACCAAGCAAAAATCTTCGCAATCTCAATGGCATAACAAATGCTTTGTTCCCTAACGATCCTTTATAGCACATTGATTAGTGGAATTAAGCTAAACTAAACAGATAACTCTACACTAAGTTCAACTCCCGTCAGTGGAAAAGACGGGTGAGCAAAAATAGAAAAGGCGCCAGTCAATTAGTTTTCAACGACTTGTACACCCCGTTCCAGTATTTACTTTATTATTAATTGAGAAAGGACAAAGCGAATAACCTCGATTTGTCCCTCCCTCATAGCACTATGAAGATTATTATTGCGCTATGATTATTACCATATTATTGCCAAACCATGAAAGATAACCTTGCCCATCCCTGATAATTCAATGTTACCAATACAGGAGTAGAAGAAGAGTTTGGTTCTTTGTTTGGCTGGGACTTACCTGAAGACACAATCTTTTATGATGAAATTTTCTATACGGAAACGATAACTAGACTTGCAACAGAAATGTTGGAGAATAATATAGAAGAAATTATTGAAGCTGCTTTAGTCGGGAATGCAGATATGTTAGATGAAAATATAAATGAATATTTCATTGCTGATATTGTCATTTACGATGATGAATCTTATTTTGTCGATAAAATGTATGATTTTGAACTCAACAAAGCATCCTATCTAGCAAAAATAAAACGAGATTTCTCTGAATATCTGGATCTTAACACGCTAAAAAACCACGGCTTTAAACACTCGGCTAAATTTAGGATTAGAGGCTAAAAGTCTCTACTTCCTACAAGACAAAATCATTGTGTATTTTGATAATAAATTCTTTTTACTTATTGATTGAATTGAACATTAAAAGAGAAGCAGTTATGGAGAACTGCTTCTCAATTTACGATTTTAGACAACTACATTTTCGGAATCTTTCTCTACAGATGTTGTTTTCTTCTTTTTTAGCTTATCTGGATTGACAATGATAAGAAATAGAGAACTAAAAACAACCCCAAGAGCTACAATCATTAGAACAGAGTAATTATATCCAAGAACAATATCGCTGCCTGCCTTTTGTATCAAACTTCCGCTGACAATCGGAGCAATCACCCCCGCCATCGTCTGTAATGCTGTATAAATACCAATCATTAAAGAGGTCCGGTCCGGAGCCAATCTATTAATAATGGCCGGTCCAAGTGCATGCACGGATGAAAATAATCCTTTTACTACAAAAAGTACAAAAGTCACCCAGGCAATGTAATGCACTTCCGTGATGGAGTAGAAAAGGATTGCACCTGTTAATATGGATAATCCGATAACCATCACATGAGATTTTTTATAACTTGAGCTTTTTTTGTATAAATAATCCGAGATCGATGAAATAGAAATCGTAACCAACCCTGCACCTAAACCGATGATTGCTGAAATGTACCCCATCTGTGTAGGAGAGACCTTTAAAGCTTGTGTTAGATAAGAGGGCATCCAAACCTGAAGCCAAGAAATAAGCCAATAAGCTGTAAAAGCAACAAAGGTGGTTAAAATGAAGATACGGGATACCAAGGCCAAAGAAATCTCAGAAAACCTTACTTTCTGTTTTACAGGTGTTTTTTCCTTAACTATGTTTATTTCTTCTGCACTATTCTCTGGATGTTCTTTCCCCAACCATACCCAAAAGATGAGCCAGACCAAACTTAATATACCTAATGAAGCAAAAGATACTTTCCAGCCATAGTGTTGAATCATGTACACTAACGCCGGAGCGCAAACAAGCGACCCAAATGGACCACCGAAATTCAGAATAGCTGTGGCCTTCCCCCGTGATTCAGGGGGAAACCATTTGTATAAATGAGTGATAACTACTGCAAAGAAGGGGCCTTCAAAAACACCTAATAAAATTCTATAGGCAATGAGCATAGGAAAACTAGTTATAGCAAATGCACCCAATTGTAAAATCGACCAGGTTAATGCCATAAATGCAAGCATTTTCTTAGTCCCGAAGAATCCTACTAACGAACTTCCAAAAACACTTGCAATAACAAAAGAGACAAAGAAACTGCTCCCAACCAATCCCCATTGTACAGGCGAAATACCAAATTCTTCTGAAATTTTGACAGCCGCAAAGCCTGCAATGGATTTATCAGCATAATTTATAGTGAACAGTAAAAACAAAAAACCTAGAGTAATCCAACGCATAGTTTCAAATCCTCTCTAAATGACTAGACTCTTGCAAAAAACTTGTCATATTGGAATTCGTCTAAAGCTCTGTAATGTATAGAATCTTTGTCGTTTTTGAAAATAAAAAAAGGACATTCCGACCTTTTTGGTGAAATTTATGGGTTACGATGCCTCAATTTCAAATACAGAAGAATGTCCAATATTATGGTAATCTTCTATTTTTATATCTTCAATTTTATTTTAGCCTATAACTTCAAATTCCTAATCCACCAAAAACGTTCAATCCCTTTACGTGAAAGAAGTTGGTATTCGTCAAAGCCAAGTAATTCCTTGAAAACTACTATCCTTTTTGCATTGTGGTCATCGACAATGAAATCGGACGTGGATCGAGATTTTTTGATTCGATTGATGACAAACTGAAGTCTGCGTCTTGTCATTCGATTTGGGAGAGCTTATTAACTACCTGGTGTATCAAGTATGGGAACAGGAACTCCCAATAACGATTGGTGATGTGGTTCGTCGTATACGAAAAGATCATCTCGGTTAAATTGTGATATACGCCTAGGAACAAGTATTGTCGAAAAAAAGCCTTTTGATGTGCTGTAAAATTGACGGTTTGAAAAAAATTAGTCAACGCTAGACGCAACCCGTATGCCCTTTTTTAGGGACATAATTAAAAAATGAAATAGTCAAGTAAATGATATAAAAATCCCATAATATTAATTAGTTGCCAGTTTTTTTAACCGGTGAGCATTTTTTTATCATTTGAAAGGAAGGTAATTAGTGGCGCAGTATGTTTTGAGTAACACTATTCGCTTTATCTAGTTGTCTACCTTGTGGTTATTGAAATCCATTGCCGTTGACTTTGTAAATCTCATATTAACTGTTTAGTCCCCAGCAAATTATACTTGGCCAATATTACAGCCAAATCAATCTTGGATTCCGCCCACGACTTCCTCTCCATAAACTCATACAATGATCTCCAAAATACGCCTTCATATGTCTGCGCTTTCATTTATCACCAAGCAAACAGATTACAGGCATCTAGGCTTACTCCTACCAGCAGCAATTGATTTACTAATGCTACTTAACACTACTAAAATTCCTTTCCCTCTAACACAACAATCAAAGCAACTTATTCATTTCTCAATCCCCCTTTCCCCTTTAATAAAAGCAATTAGTGTGCCAAAAGAACATATCATGATAAGTCTTTATGGAAATTATGCTTGTCATACCCACATGATTCTTTTATTACCAGTGTTTTTTACTTGTTGGAAGGATTATTTATTTTAAATTCTTCACTTATTTACCCATACAATTTTATAATTTCCATTATCAAATGTTGCACTAATAAAACTTTTTGGTTTCAACAATGATACTACCTGGCTGCTTCAGTAATATACCTACCGCTTCATTTGGATGTCATAATAACATCAAATCGCATAATCGATACAATTGATTCATAGAGTGATTTAATACTTTTTTACATACGAGATTCATCTCATATAACTAAGTTTTGATACCCACTCTCATAAAGCTGTTACAAATAACTGAATTCCCCTAAATTAATACTTCTATAAAAATCCAACCTAATTCCCAAAGGATCATTTGTATAAAAATAGAGTATGATAAAGCTCTTCCCCTGCTGATTTTATGCAATGCTTTTGACCGAGAGTTCGATAAAGCCATCATCTAAACACTTATTTCCTTAATTATTTACCTATAAATAATGCTTGCCTTTTATCAAGAAAGGCTTGTGTACCCTCTTTCTTATCCTGGGATCCAAACAAAACTACCTGTGCCAGTTTTTCAATGATTAAAGATTTGCTTCATATTTTTTCAGAAGAGATGAGCCAACTATTATTTGATTCATTTCTCTCTCTAAAAACAACCTTATACCATTACTCCTTTCACTCTACGAATGCAAATACTTCATAACAAACGTTACATTTAATAATGCAATATATGTCCCAAAATATTTTTGATTTTTAACTATTTGAAACTTCAGTGATATAAATGTTAATATGGGTTTTACATAAATACAGTTCAATTATTAGAATCAATTCATGTATTATTCTTAATTTATGATGTTTAATTTGTGAAACATATTCATAGCCCTTTTGCATTAAGAATTAACTTTAAACAGTAAACGAATATCCTTGATTGGCTCACCAATAATTTTTTTTATTAACATTACGTTCAGCCTAGAAAAGGGGCTTTCCAAATCGCAGTTCACAAAGATTTCTCTGACAGCCCCTTATTGAGAAATTAGTTCCGCGATCTCAATTAGGTCTTTTGTAGAACGTGATAATCGAGTTAGTAATGACGTATCTACCCTTAGGATTCATTAAACTCCTATGAATGTTATTTTAATACTGGATAGAATTCCGAAGGTATTGATCCGAAATGTTTACGATGATAAAGCATAGGTTCTTTGTTATCCTTTTGAATATTTATTAATTCTCCAATTAAGATTGTGTGATCCCCTGCTTCTACCGTTTTAAACGTTGTACATTCAAGGACAGCGAACGCACCGTCAATAATAGGAAGCTGATTTTCAGAAAAATCCCAGTTACACTGACTAAAACGGTCTACATTTTTGCTAGCAAAAGTCTTACATAGCTCCTGTTGATCTCCAGCTAGAATATGAACAGCGAACTTCCCCCCTTCAACAAATGATTTTATTGTTGATACTTTATGGTCAACAGACCAAAGAATCATAAGTGGATCTAATGAAACGGAAGCAAATGAATTAACGGTTAATCCAACTGGTTTACCGACTCCATCTGTTGTAGTTACTACTGTAACACCTGTCGGATAGTTTCCCATTACCTCTTTAAATATCTGCTGATTTTCAGTATTTGTCATGATTACCTCTCCTTTATTATTTGTTTAAATTTTCGTAGGGGATAAATAATTTGATTTTAAGTTCTTCATAAGCACGGGTCTTTAGTACGCTACAACATGATCATATCCTTTTGGTTTTTTTGTAAGACAAGGATGCCTAACTTATAGGGCACCCTTTATAAACTATTATCCAGTTAATGAACGTTCAATAATCTCTGCAATATCCATTGTTTTGACCTGTTCTTCTACTTCCTTCGCTTTAATCCCATCGCTTAACATGGTCAAGCAGTACGGACAATTACTTCCGATCATCGATGGATTTACGCTAAGTGCTTGTTCAGTCCGCTCTACGTTAATCCTCTTTCCCTGCTTTTCCTCAATCCACATCATTCCACCCCCGGCTCCGCAGCACATGGAATCTTGTTTATTACGTTCCATTTCTAAGACTTTCACACCAGGAATCGAGGTAAGAATTTGACGCGGAATATCATAGATATTGTTATAGCGACCGAGATAACAGGAATCATGGTAAGCAATTGCTTCTTTAACTTCTTTAATCGGATTAATAAGACCATCTTGGATCCATTTCCAAATTAACTCTGTATGGTGATAGACTTCAGATTCTAGACCAAACTCAGGATATTCATTTTTAAAGGTATTAAAAGCATGAGGATCAATGGTAACAATTTTCTTTACACCGAATGACTGGAAATTAGCAATATTTTCTTGGCATAATTGCTGGAATAAAAACTCATTCCCCATTCTCCGTGCATTATCACCTGAATTCCGCTCTTTATTTCCGAGAATAGCGAATTTTATCCCAGCCACATTCATAATTTTGGAAAATGACTGTACGATTTTTTGACTTCGTTTATCATAGGAACCCATCGAACCTACCCAGAATAAGTATTCGAACTCAGACACCTCATCTACTGTCGGTACTTCGATGTCATCACGTTCATCGCGCCAGTTCATTCTCTCCTTACGGTTGAGCCCCCATGGATTGCTCTGTCTTTCAATGTTTTGAAAATAGCGACTTGCTTCTTGAGGAACATTTCCTTCGGTTAATACTAAATACCTTCTCAAATCAATAATTTTATCCACATGTTCATTCGCCACCGGGCATTGGTCTTCGCAGTTCCGGCATGTTGTACAAGCCCATAATTCTTCCTCGGTAATGACATCGCCAATCAAGCTAGGCATTTCAACCGCTGCCGCAGTTTCCTGAGCTGCCAACCCAGAGATAGCTACTGAAGAACCAAAAACGGACCTTGGCATCCATGGACTGCGTGAAGTAATAGCTGCTCCTTTTTCTGTCAAATGGTCCCTCATCTTAACAATCAGTTGCATAGGAGATAAGGTCTTCCCTGTCACTGAAGCCGGGCACATATTTGTGCAACGGCCACATTCTGCACATGCATAAAGGTCTATAAGCTGCTGCTGGGTAAAATTTTCAATTTTCCCGACTCCAAATTCCTCAGCTTCTTCATCCTCAAAATCTATTGTTTTCAATTTCCCTACAGGACCGGTTTTCTTGAAAAAAATGTTAAACATCGCGAATAACTCATGTGCTTGTTTTGACTGCGGTACAAACACCATGAATGAAAAGACTGTTACCATATGCACCCACCAAAATAGATAGAACAACACTGTTCCTGCCGTGGATCCAATGTCGGAAAACAATAACGCAATTGCTCCAGAAAATGGAGCATAGACCAGATTCGGTTCATGATCTAGCATAATTGCTTCGAATCCTAATGTAAGCAGGATGGATGAGGTTAGTGTACATAAAGCGATATAGACAAATGCAGCTTTGCCGTCACGCTTCCATTGCAATCGCTTTAACTTTTCACCATAACGACGGTAAAATCCGTATCCGACAGCCAACAGCATTAAGAATGTTGCACACTCCTGTAAAAGACTGAAATATTTATGCCCCTCACCAAAAGGAAATTCATAGCCTTTAATAAACCCCTTTATGATGAGTTCGATAAGTCCTACCTGAATGATAAAAAAAGTATAAAACAATACTAAATGCATAAACCCGCTTTTCTTGTCTTTAAACAATTTCCTCTGGCCAAACCCATTAATTAATACAGCATTGATCCGCTCTTTAAGATTTGGTTCAAACTCCGCTTTTTTTCCAAGCTTCACAAATAAATACCGGCTGTATAACAGGTTGGCAAACAAATAAATTGCATACCCTGAGATGACTAGGAAAGCAAAAAAATTCAACAGTGAAAACATGCTGATTATCCTCCATTGTCGTTTCTTAGTTCGTTTCCTTATCCGTACAAAGTTAGAATATCGATGAATGGATATTCATTATTATGAAACATTAAAAGGTGGAATGAATATACCCCTGTTTATAAGTGGGCTAAATTGCGCACTTACATATCCTGTTACTTGATTATAAAAAGACTGGTGTTTGACACGTTGCGTGAGGGCGACCGCCATTTCCACAGTTTTTTTAGGTAAAATAAATAAGTCAAGTTCTTTTGCCAGCATCGGAACGGAGGATAGCCCCCCCCCCCGCCCCATTTTTTGGCGGTACCAGGCACTATATTAACTTTTTTAACTATTAAGTATAAACTGATAGGAGATCGTCTTTATGTCAATATAATCTTCTATTCCTTGTTTTCCGAATTCACACTCAACGCCACTCTCTTTCACTCCACCAAATGGGGATTGTACGGAGAATGGATAGGGGTCATTGATACCTACCATTCCATTTCTAGCTTTTCTGCTACTAGGTGGACACGAGAAGCATCGTTCAATTTGCTCCTTTTGGTATGTCCACTTCATCGATGATTTTCACAAGCTCGAGCGATGAGAGCGATGCTTCTCTGGAGGGAAGTAAGATTACCGTATATCCTACCGCAAGTGCCGGAACCAGCTTACACACTCCCATCGATAAAGGAAAACTCCATGGCGTAATCGCTGCCACTACACCAATGGGACATCTAATGGTGGATATCCGTTTGTTCGGTGTGCCAGGTACTATAAAAAAGCTTGAAGGTCCCCTTGCACAATGATATCTTTTTTAACAAATCTGACTATCTTGGTAACACTTGGTCATAAATTTTGATCACATCTTCCTTATATACCTTTCGCGGATTGGATGGAATTGTGCCATCATCCATAGCACCGTCGGCCAACCGATCGATTATTTCATCTGTAACTTCGATCCCTAAAAAGCTGAAGTCTTTAGGTATATCTACGGAACCTGTAAATGATTTTAATAGACAAGAAAGTTCATTTGCAGCTGCTTGGTCATCCTTTAATACTAACTCGGGTTTAAATACCCTAGCTATTTCTGCAAATTTTTTAATATTGGAAATTAGATTAAACTCGATTACATATGGTAAGATAATCGCGTTTGCAACTCCATGCGCAACATTAAAGACTGCAGACATCGGATGAGAACAGGAATGTACAAGCCCTAATCCAGCCAAGGTAAACGCCATTCCTGCCATCGTACTTGCCAAATGGATTTGTGCTCGTGCTTCGTAGTTGGCCGGATTTGCATAACTTGCTAGAAGATTTTCCTTAATCATACGTATTGCCTGTAGCGCAAGCCCATCAGAGATCGGTGTGCTGCGAATTGATGTATAAGCTTCTATCGCATGGACTAATGCATCAATTGCTGTTGCAGAGACATGATGTTTCGGTAAAGTCGTTGTTAATATAGGATCAATAAAAGCGACTTTTGGAATAAGGTATGGAGATGCAATAGCATACTTTCGACCTACTGTAGGGTCTGTCACGATGGAAGCCCTTGTCACCTCAGATCCTGTTCCCACAGTTGTGGGGATGGCAAACAATAGAGGAATAGGTTTAATAATCGCCTTTTCTCCCCCTCTACGGAAATAAAGGATATGTCCGGAATGACTAACCACTACTCCTACTGCTTTTGCAAAATCCATCGCGCTTCCGCCACCCACTGCTATAATCATATCGCATGATTTCTCCTTATATAGTTCAGCCCCTTGCATAATCGTTTCTGCCTGTGGATTTGGCTCTACATCTGAAAAAATAATCGTTTCAATTCCATTCTCCGTTAATTCAGTGGTAATAGAATCTATTAATCCTGCTTTAACCAAACCATTATCAGTAGCAACAAACAATCTACTTTTATTAGCCTGCTGAATTTCATTTAGAAGTTCGTTTTTCACAACATTAAGACCGAATCGTACATTTGTCGGTAGACAAGCATTAAATTCCATATTTTGCAGCATTACTATTACTCCTTCAAATTTGTTATATAAGTACAACTATAGTTTAAACTGGTGTGAGATTGTCTTTATGTCAAGATAGTCTTCTATCCCTTGCTTGCCACCCTCACGGCCAACGCCACTTTCTTTTATTCCTCCAAATGGAGATTGTACTGTAAATGGAGACGGGTCATTTATCCCCACCATTCCGTATTCCAGCCTTTCTGCAACTCGGTGTACACGAGAAGCATCATTAGTAAAGAAATAAGCTGCTAATCCATATTTAGTATTATTTGCTTTCTGAAGGACTTCCTCCTCTGTTGTAAACCTGATAAGTGGTGCAACAGGACCAAATGTTTCCTCATAGGTTATCACCATTTCTTCCGTCACATCTCCTAAGACCGTTGGCGGATAGAAACTTCCATTTGCAAATGCCTCTCCTTCAAGATAGCTTCCTCCACATAACAATTTAGCTCCTTTATCCACCGCGTCTTGTACTTGTTCTTCAACTTTTGTTACCGCTGATGAATTGACAAGAGGCCCAATGTTCGTGGACTCATTCGAACCATCTCCAATGACCAATTCTTTAGATCTCTCTGTAAACCTACGGGAAAATTCATTGTAGATGTTTTCATGAACATATATCCGATTGGCACAGACACATTGCTGCCCTGCAGAAATAAATTTACTACTAATTGCTCCTTCTACCGCCAAATCCAAATCTGCATCATCAAAGACAATAAACGGTGCGTGACCACCGAGCTCCATAGAAACACGCTTCAGAGTATCGGCCGATTGTTTAGTCAGTACTTTACCAACATCTGTTGAACCAGTAAAACTGATTTTTCTAACTACCTCACTTGCCATAATCGGGTCTACAATTTCTTTTGTTCCACCAATTAATAAATTGACCACACCTTTAGGCAAGCCTACTTCATCAAGAATTTTTACAAGCTCTAGCGATGAGAGAGGTGCTTCCCTAGAGGGACGCAAGACGACTGTACATCCCACCGCAAGTGCTGGCCCTAGCTTACGCGCCCCCATCGATAAAGGGAAATTCCATGGAGTTATCGCTGCGACAACACCAACGGGTTGTTTAATGACGGATATCCGTTTATTAGGGAAAGAACTTGGAATAATCTCTCCATATACACGCCGTGCTTCCTCTAAAAACCATTTGAAATAGGCGATCGTGCTGTTCACTTCTGCTCGAGCATTAACAATCGGTTTTCCCATTTCTTTTGTAATCGTTTGGGCAAGATGTTCTTTTCTCTCATTAAGTCTGTCAATCACCTTGTATAAATAAGCGGACCTTTGCTCAGCTGTAAGCCCTGCCCATGCAGGAAAAGCATCTTGTGCCGCCTTAATTGCGTACTCTGTTTCTTTTACTCCTGACTGGTAGACTTCACCAGCGATTTCACCATTTACCGGATTTGTAATCTTCAAAATGTCATTACCTTTAAGCCATTCGCCATTTATATACATATAAACTCCTCCCGTTCATTTTCAATAAAAATGATTGCTGATTTTAAGTATCTTTATGTGCTCAAATAATAAGCTCTCGGAATCAAATAATATTTTTGCTTTTTAATTGTTTGATAGATTCTTGGTCATAGCCAATTTCTAGTAAAACTTCTTCCGTGTGCTCTCCTAATAAAGGCGGATGGTATCGAACAGACGTTGGCGTCTCTGAAAACTTCACTGGAAATGCAGGCACTTTGAGATTAGGCACATTCGGATGGTTCACTTCAACCATCGCCTCTCTTGCCTGCACCTGAGGGTGTGTTAATACTTCTTCAATTGTCTGTATCGGCCCGCAGGGAACACCGACCCTTTCTAACATCTCAATGATGTCTTCACTTTTCATTTGAGAAAATCTTTCACTTAAAATTGTTACAAGTTCCTCACGATATTTAACGCGATTAATATTGAGTTTGTATTTCTCATTTTCTAGTAAATCATTCCACTCCAGACCTATACAAAGCTTCTTCCACAACCCATCATTCGCTACCGCAATAATGACGTCTCTGTCAGACGCTTTAAACCCTTGATAAGGGACAAGGGTTGCATGGGCAGTCCCCATTCGCTTTGGATAAGAACCTGTAGCATAGAAACCAGTGACCATATGGTTCAATAACGCAACTTGACCATCTAATAAACTGACATCCAGATACTGCCCTTTTCCTGTCTGCTTGACACCATGCAGGGCACTAGAAATGGAAAAAGCTGCAAACATTCCTGTAGACAAATCGGCAATCGACATCCCTGCCTTTACTGGTTTATCAGTCTCACCAGTGATACTCATTAATCCCGCAAATCCTTGCATCAATACATCATAGCCGGCACGATTTTTTTCTGGACCTGTTCTCCCAAACCCGGAAATCGAACAATAAATTATTCGAGGGTTGATCTCCTTCAATATGTCATATCCCAAGCCTAATTTCTCCATCGTTCCTGTCCGGAAGTTTTCAACAAAAACATCTGCATCTTTCACCAATTGTTTGACGATTTTAATGCCTTCTTCCGATTTCAAATCAAGGGTAATTCCTCTTTTATTCCGATTCGCAGCAAGATAGTAACAGCTTTCTCCATTCCAGCTTGGCGGAGTAAATCTTCGCGATTCATCGCCTACTAACGGTTGCTCAACTTTAATGACCTCGGCGCCCATATCTGCCAGCAGCATTGTTCCATAAGGTCCAGCTAACGTACGTGATAAATCTAATACTTTGAACCCTTGCATTGGTAAATTCATTCCAACCCCTCCTCGAGTTAAGTCATTTTTCTGATGAACACCCCACGATTGAGCCTACCAATGGCGTTAACTGCGAGAGCGAGTTATTTTAAAGGTTGCCAACCCAATACTGACTAGTTCACCACACTCATTGACAATTCGAGCTTCAATAGAAGCAATAATTTTTCCTTGTTGTATGACTTCTGCAGTAGCAAAGAGTGTTTCGCCTTCTTTAGCCGGCTTTAAATATTGGGTGGTTAAAGAAATAGTGGCAAATTTAACCTCGCCAACACGCAGCTTAAAATTGATCCCCATCGCTGCATCCAATAGAGTGGAAAAAATCCCTCCATGCAACACCTGATTTCCATTTAAAAGCGGCTTCGTAATTGATAATCGGATTTTTGCTTGATTTGATTCAAGAGAATCGACTTTGATTCCAATCAGGTCCCAAAGTGGAGAACTCTCGTATCTTTCTTTCAAATCCACCTTATCCATCCACCCCTTTCAATTATTTTCTGCTTATATTCCCCATTAGCCTCTCTCTTTGAATAAACGCGATGCAACGGTATCTAGTTAAAAACTATCTACTTCTCTTGTTCATTTCTTCTATTAAAATAGGTATTCCCATTAACAGCGTATCAAAGCCCAAAGAGGAAGTTAATTGGAATACTTCTAAAATCTCCTCACTTGTCGCTCCGTACTTTCGCGCATTTTTCAGATGTACTTGGATACCTTTCCTAAATAAATGAGTAGTTGAGGCATCAATCGCTATATATATAAATTCAATAATCTTTGGCTCCAATACTCCACTCTTCAGGGGTGCAGTTAAAAAATCGGTGTAACTCTCAAAGAATTTCTCGTCCATTTGCAACAGGACATCTCTAAAACCGTTCCAGTAGCCCATTTGCTCAATAAAATCTGTCTTTAATTGCTTCTGTTGGTCGGTTAAATGGGCATCTTTGAATAAAGCTTCCAATTCAAACTCTTCTGCCATCAATGGAACACCTACAGCACAGGTATGCATGCCTAGAATACTGACAACCTTAAATACTTCTAAAATTTCCTCACTAGTTGCACCAAACCGGAGAGCGTTTTGAATATGAATTCTCGTTGCAGGGGCTGATAAATGAGTAGGTGATGCACTAATGGCAACATTAATAAGCTCTTTAATCTTTGGCTCAAGGACACCTGTTTTCCATGGTACAACAGTGAAGTTCGAAATTATTTCAAAGAATTCTTCATCAAGAACTAATAATTCATCCCACACATCATGCCAATTTCGGTTTATTTCGGTAAAATTTTTCTTTAGCTGTATTTGCCTATTACTTAGCCTATTCCCCATTTATATTCCTCCATAGGAAAACCTCGTTTCTTAAATGGCGACTTTATCCATATACTCTATTAACCTTTGACGCAAGCCGCCGTTACCAAATCTGACCCTTTTCTTTTCAGCAGTAGCATGAAACTGAATGAATCTTAAGATTTGTTTTCTTCGTTCTAAAATATTTATAATTCCGATATGGTAAAAATACTTGTCAATTTCGTTATAGACACCACGATTAATACCAAATTCTAAATCACACAGTTTTTGAAAAGAATAATCTGTTAAATGAATATTGTTTTTTTCAAATTCCATATGGTCCCCTCATTTTCAATCGATGATGAACATCGAATATTTCCTTTAATCAATTGGCCGCACTGATTAATAATTCCCCGTACTCTTTCGCTAGATTGCGTATCTGATCTTGAATTTCTGGATTATCAATTTCATTTTGAAGATTGAAATCTTTTGATGTAGCAAAAACATAGTTTGCAACATTCTTCATCTTTAAATAATCAGTAATTGGTTTAAGGTGTTTTTCAATTGCTTGAGCATGCTCTGGATTCCCGCCATTTGCAGCAAGCGCAATCGGTTTGCCTTCAAGTATAGTAGGTGGGATTAGGTCAAAGAGGTTCTTTAAAATTCCTGGAATGGACCCATGCATAATCGTTGTGCCTAAAATATACCCATCCGCTTTTTCCATTTTTGAAATTAGCACCTGAGTATACTCGTTATATTGAGTAATTGGCCTGCCATCACAGAAATCTAAGGAAAAATTCTTTAGGTCTACCAGTTCCACCTCATACTCTGGATACTGGTTTTTAACCTCATTTAAAAGAAACTCTGTGACAATTTTGGTCTTTGAGCCTATTAACGTCCCGCTTATGCCGATGATTTTCACTATTACCCTCCTCTAAAAACTTCATAACTTTATATAAATTAGACTTACACGACAGGTGATCCTGATACATAAATCACCTGTCCCGTCACGTAGCTGGCTTCTTTGGAGGTTAAGAATAAAATTACGTTAGCGACATCCTCCGGCTGACCTAGTCGTTGAATGGGATTTCTTTGAATAATAGCTTTTTTCACTTCTGAAAAGTTTTCAATGCCTCGACTCTTGGCATATGCTTCTGAGACCTTGCTCATTTCTGTCTCAATAAACCCTGGTGCCACCGCATTTACATTAATTCCGTATGGACCTAATTCAATAGCAAGGGTCTTGGTCATTCCTTGAATTCCTGCTTTAGCTGCCGAATAGTTCACGCGTCCGCGGGCTCCTACTGCGGCTTGGGAGGAAGTCATGACAATTTTTCCGTGGCCTTGATTGACCATATATTTTTGGACGGCTTGAGCACAAATATAACTCCCCTTTAAATTGACGTCTAATACAAAATCCCATTCTTCTTCTGTCATCTCGCCGATGATGTTATCTTTCAATACTCCCGCATTATTAACGAGGATATCGATTTTTCCGTATACTTCATTAACCTGTTCAACACAGCTTGTGACATCTTCTCGCTTGGTAATATCGACACGAAAGGTCAGACATTCTCCACCAGTGCTATGGATCTGTTCCACTGTTTCTTTTGCATCCTGTTCATTTTGATCAAATATCGCAACCTTCGCTCCCTTTTCTGCGAACAGGAGAGCGGTTTTCGCACCAATCCCCCGAGCTCCACCGGTAATAATGACTACTTTATCAGTAAAATCCATTATTCTTCTCCTCCTTTACGCCAACTCTGAGCAATGTCTATTTTCATTATTAAATTTCTTGGCTATTAAACCACTCAATCGCACCTTTAAGTCCAAGTTCTTTGATTTTTTCATGAACTAGTTTAATCCCATCCGCTGTGTGGATGATGGCGTCTTGTTCCGGGCCAAACATAATACCTGTTCTAAATCCTTGCAGCTCCATTATTCGGTTATGTGCTTTTTTCTTCAGAATTAAAATGTCTAAAGGCGTTTTGGCAATTCCACGAGCAATGTTTAAGGTTTCTTCCTCGAGTTCTTCACGTTTGAAGCATTTGGCGGCAAATCCATACTCAGTAGCTTCTTTCCCTGTAATCCGGCTGCCGGCTGTTAAATCAAGCATCTTCGCACGCTGAGGACCAACATGCCAGCCCCAATAAATGCCAACAAAACCGCCACCTAATGGCAAGGAAGGAAAACCGAACTGTGCCTCTTCATCAGTGATTACAATGTCACAGCAAGCCAAAAGCTGTGTGCCACCAGCAAGGGCAAAACCTTGAACCTGAGCAATGATTGGCTTCGGAAATTCCCAAATTCTTAGCCATCTTCTCGTATATTCTTCTAACTTATCTCTATCTTCCTGGACCGTTCGATTATTATATTTAGACACATCGTATCCAACACTAAAGGCACGCCCATTTCCTTTGATAATAAGAACACTTACTCCAGCATCATTTTTAAGTTCTTCCAACGCTTCATCCAATTCTTTAAATAAATCGGCATTTAAGGCATTTAGCTTCTCTGGTCTGTTTAAAATGATAAAAGCGATTCGTCCTTTTTTTTCAATCAGTACAGTTTTTTCTGACATAAAAGTACACCTTCCTCTTCCTTTAGAATGATAGATCTCCTTTTAATAAGCTTCTTGCAATGGTCCGGCGATGGATTTCGGATGTACCGTCAGGAATTCTTACAAGTCTCGCATTTCGATATCCTTCTTCAAGCCCCAGTTCATTCGAAAGCCCCATACCCCCATGTATCTGAATCGCACGGTCATAAACCCTTCCCATCATTTCGGTACAAAAAGCCTTTACCATTGAAATTTCCTTTGTAGGTGTTTTAGTGCTGTTTTCAATTTTCCATGCACAGTTTAGCGCCATATTTCTGGCAGCATAAATATCCAGCGCACATTCTGCTAACATATTTTGAATTGTTTGATGTTCTGAAAGTGTTTTTCCAAAGGTTTTACGGATTTTCGAGTATTCAACAGCCTTTTGCAATGCCCACTGGGCTGATCCAATACATTTGCCGCTCATTCCTAAACGGCCGTTATTGATTCCATTCATGGCCTTGCCAAAACCTTGGTCTAATTCTCCAATGATGTTTTCCTCAGGAATTCGAAGATTATCAATACTGATAATGGTCGCATCACCGCCTAGTGAGCCCATTACTGGAATAACGGAATCAACATTAAATCCTTCTGACTTCGTTTCAACAAAGAAACAAGTAATCCCGCCTTTTCGTTTCGCTTGCAATTCGGGGTTGGTGACAGCAAACAGCATACAATAGTCAGCATAATGAGCATGGGAAATCCATTGTTTCGTTCCATTAAGCACCCACTCATTTCCGTCCTTTACTGCCCGAGTTTTAATCCCCCAAACATCCGAACCAGCATCTGGCTCTGTTAAACCGAAACATAGGGTTTTTTCGCCAGAACCAATGCCTTCGATGTATTTATCTTTCAGTTCCTGTTTCAAGCCATTTAAAACAGGGGTTAAGCCGTTTGTAAATGGAGAAGGAATGACCACATGTTCGATTAATTTACGATGTGGATAATGTTTCCCGATTGCTTCATTGACTAATAGAGCTGTAAGCGGACCGAAGCCTCCGCCTCCTAGTTCTTCAGCACCAAACATGGTATAAAACCCTGCTTTCGCTGATTCCTTGCGCACGATTCTTCGTAACTCTTCTACTTTTGGATGACGGCGGCCGTCTTCTAAATAATACTTACGCTCATTGTAAAGCAGGTCACGGTTTTCTTCTTCCAGAGGAATAACCACTTTATTTATAAATTGTTTTATACCTTTAATAATTTCTTGTGTTTCTTCTGGCATATTAAAATCCATCTGCTAACTCTCCTTTTGGTTTTAAAGTCTATTTATAATTATTATGAATGGATCATTCTTTTCTCGAGTGTCATTAAACCATCTGCCACTTTGATGCCTTTTCCTTTGGCAAAGACCATGACTGGGTTTAAATCGACTTCAACTAATTTCTCTCCTTGAGCTATGATGAAATGGCTAAATTGAGAGATTAATAGGCTAAGCTTTTCAATGTCATATGGCGGCTTTCCGCGGTAAGATTGTAGTATTGGGCTGGCTTTTAATTCATAGATCATATTCTTTGCTTCATTGACTGACACAGGAGCTTTTCTCATCGCCACATCTTTTAACACTTCAATGTAGATGCCACCTAAGCCGACCATGACAATTTGACCAAAGATTGGGTCTTTCTTTGAGCCAATCACCATTTCAACAGAGTCTTCTTTTAACATTTCTTGAACCAAAACCCCTTCAAATTCGGCACTTTCGGTACTTTCAATGATTGATTTTAAAAGGTGATATTTTTCTTGTACCTCTTCACTGTCTTTTAGATTTAAGAACACTAATCCTTTATCGGTCTTATGCAAGATTTGTGGCGACATTCCCTTTAACACCACAGGATACCCAATTTCATTTGCATATTGGATCGCCTGTTGTGGTGTTACAGCCAATTTTTCTTGAGTAATAGGTATCCCGAACTGTTTAAGAATGTTCTTGCTTTCATACTCGGTTAAGGCTTGAGAGTGACCAAAAACGTCTTCTTTTGAAAAATCGTAGATGTCATGTACCTCATCGATTTCACCCTGGCCAAAATATTTCAAGGCTTTGGCCACCGTTACTGCCCTTGAAGGGTCGTCTATCACGATCAGTCCGGCATCACTAAACATTTGTCTAGAAGTTTCGTTCGTGATGGTAACCACAATTTGTGGAATCTCTGGGTATCGCTCCTTCAATTTCACTAATGTCTCGATTCTCGCTTTCAAAGAGTCTAATTTTAATCCAGCAAAACCTAAGAACACGAGTGCCGAGCCGTATTGACCGCTTGAGAGAACAGAATCCATAAAATCCTCAAGCAGTGTAGGAATGTATGAAATTTGTGCAGTTGTATCGATTGGATTTTGAACCCCAGCAATTGGGAGGATTTTTCGCAACTTCTTTTTAACATCATCTGGAGTCTCCGGTAAGGTAAATCCATTTACCGCTAGTTGATCTGCCAACATGATTCCAACTCCCCCAGATATCGTAAACACTGCTGCATTGTTATCCTTTGGAAATGGTAATTTTGATGTAGCATAGACGACATCTAAAAATTCCTCGATGGTTTCAGCACGATAAACTCCATTTTGTTTAAAAACGGTATCGAACACTTCATCTGATCCTACGAGAGATCCAGTATGTGATAGTGCTGCTTTCTTTCCCACATTAGTTCTACCTACCTTTAAAGCAATCACTGGTTTATTGTTGTTTCGAGCTGTCCTAAATGCGTCAATGAGTTTCTCTCCATCTTTCGTTCCTTCGATATAACATGCAATGACGTCCGTACTAGGGTCTTGAGCCAGATATTCAATGCAATCCGCCACATCAACATCACTTTCGTTGCCGGTGGCGACAAAAGAACTAAAACCTATATTTCTTTGTCTCGCTAACGTAAAAACATGGGAACCAAAAGCACCGCTTTGACTGACAAACCCAATATTGCTTTGTAAAGGCTTTTCATTCTCAATAATCGTTGAAAAGGTCCCGTAAACTCCTTTTCTTACGTTAAACATCCCTAAACAGTTTGGCCCTAAAACGTTTACATTATTTTGTTTAGCGATCAAGGAAATTTGTTCTTGCAATTTCTTCCCCTCTTCATCGACTTCAGCAAAACCAGCACTAAAAATGACAACTGAACGAACCTTTCTTTCTGCACATTTTTTAAAGGTTTCTAAGACAGCTGTCTTTGGCACGGCGATAATCGCTAAATCTACCTGTTCCTCCACCATTTTTATATCTGGATAACACTTCAGACCATTCATTTCTTCATATTTTGGGTTGATAGGATAAATTACTCCTTCAAACCCATATCTCTGAAGATAACTTAAAGGTCTTCCTCCAATTTTTTTATGATCGGGTGAAGCACCAATAATGGCAATGCCTTCAGGGTCGAATAAAGCTCTTAAATGAGGTTTCAAGTATTTATACACTCCTTCATCTTCTTTTCACTTTTAATATTGCAAATTCCGTGCCAACTCTTCTAAATATGATTGATTTTCCTGTTTTTTTATTTAACAATATTTTTGAAACGTGTAGAATTAACTAATAATTTAGGCAAATCATTGTAATCACTGGTTTTGTCGACAGTTACAACCCTTACCGCACATTTTGGAAACCCTTGTAAAAATTCAAAGCATTTTTTCTTTGCTTATCATCTTCTAGTTCTTTTCACGGATTGATGTTTCACGTTTGAATTCAGCGTTTTAATAATGAGACACAAAAAAACTCTTAATGTATAAAACAAGCAATAGATAATCTTGCTTATTCAACACACTAAGAGTTTCTAGGGTTCTATTTGTCTATTTCGTTTTCACTGGTTCGTTCAGTTTTCTCCAAAGAGTACTTCTGCTAATGCCCAAAATTTCAGCTGCTTCTTTCTTATTACCATTCGTTTTTTCTAATACTTCTTTTATTTTGCTGGTTTCAATATCTTTTATCACTTCTTGATACGATGAATTATCAAAGTTCACTTCATCTAGTAATAAAGAATTTTCTTCAATCGCTTCTCTTAAATGATGAAACACTTCCTTTTTTGTCACCTGTTGAGGCGTTTCGATATAAGCAAACATCCGCTCCATTGTATTTTCAAATTCGCGGATATTCCCATACCATTCATGAGCCTCTAATAAAGGAACGACATCATCTAATACTTCTTCAATTAGCGGCATAAAAGCAGGATAGTTTTTAGCAGTAAACGCTTTAACTAAGAGTGGAATATCTCCCTTCCGATTACTTAATTTCGGTAAAAATAGATTTAATACGGCAATTCGATAGTATAAATCCATTCTAAATTTCCCATTCTTCACTTCCTCAATTAAATTAACGTTTGTAGCCGAAATGACTCTGATGTTAATTGGGATCCCGGTTGAACTACCTAGTCTCCTAACCACATTCTCTTGTAACACCCTCAGTAGTTTTGCCTGCATACTTAATGGAATCTCGCCAATTTCATCTAAAAAAACGGTTCCATTATGTGCCAACTCAAACAAACCTGGATTGCCACCTTTTTTCGCCCCTGTGAAAGCGCCATCATTATAGCCGAAGAATTCGCTTTCTAATAAATTTTCAGGAATGGCTGCACAGTTTATCGCAATAAAAGGGTGGTTTCTTCGCTTGCTTTCATTGTGGATGCTTTGTGCAAACAATTCCTTCCCCGTACCGGACTCGCCAAGAATCAACACATTGGAATCGGAACGAGCAAATTTCTGGGCTTTATTTATCACATTAATTGTTTGGTCACTTTGACCAATAATGTCACTAAATTGGTATTTCGCGATATCAGCCTTATAATTCATTTTACGTCTAATTTTATTTTCCTGTTGCTGGAGGGTCTCTGCATCAGAAAAAATGGCGACAATTCCATTGTAACTGCCATTTACATGGATTGGTAATGTATTCATTAATAACGTTCGTTTTTTATAAGATACAACTATATCTTTGACGACTTTATTGGTCGATAAAACTTCTAAAATTTCACTTTCCTGCACAATATCACTGATATGCTGGGAAGAAAGGTCCCCATACTCACTGAACCCAAGTAGTTCAATCGCATGATTGTTAATACTTAATATCCTAGCTGCTACATTAAGATTAATAACACCCTCGCGGAAGTTTTCTAATATATAGTTTTGTCTTTTCTGGTTACTCTGCTCCGCTACCTTTGCTGTTAAGATATTAAAGGCAATATCTACAACAAGACCGACGCTTTCTTTTCCGAACCAAAGGATCCCTTCCATTCCAAGTTCTTTGGCAAGTCTTACAACAAGTCCCGACCCAATTACCACTTTTTGGCCTTCTTCATGTAATCTTCTGACCAATTCATAAGCTTCCTCTTTATTTCTATAGGTATACTGATTCACCTTAATTTTGAAGATATGATCCAATTCGTCATGCTCATCATTTATATAGTTCCGTTGAGTCTGAATATACTCTTTTTGATAGTTAATCACATTTACTTCATTACTAAACTTCGAAGCCTCTACTAAAGCTTTATAAAAATCATTCGTCTGGACACGTAATGGAATAATATTTCCCCGTACTTTTAATTTCTTAAATTGCTCAAATAACATCGCACCACAAATTAATACATCGTCATCCGTGATATAGGTAGGATTTTTTAGAATAAAAATAGATTCAAGGGTTTGAACAACTAGCTCCTTCATATTACCTTTTCGTTTGTCGATTTCTGTTCTTACATATTCATCTAATGGTGAAGATCCCGAAACCAGTATTTTAAGCATTTTTCTTCCCCTTTCATTTTAAAAATCTACTTATCTATTTTTTAATTATTATATCGAACGAATATTATAAAAGTATAAAAAATTCTATTAAATATAATAAAGCCCCGCATATTTTGCGAGACTTAAATTTTACTTTTTAATTAATTGATATCCAGCATTTAACATTTTCAACCATCATCATCTGAATGTGTTTTGCGGATACCCCATTTTCTTTTAATGTCGGGATCACCTTGTCCATTAAGAAGGTCATCGACCAATCAGGATACTGAGCCCTTTTAGCAGCTTCCGGCTTATGAAAATCTGTTGTACAGCAATAATCCTGTGATAAAAACATACGATTGGCATAACCTCTTATTACTAATTCTATAACGGTTTGATTCCTTTTTTCCGTCGATAAAACTCGTGTGATTCCATAGCGGTCCATTCCAATAAATGCTCCACTGTCTATCACTCTCTCAATATAATCTAAGTTGTCTGTGTCCCCGCAATGACCAATTAGAACATTATTTAATGGAACTCCTTCTTCTTTGAAGATGGCAATTTGCTTAAGCCCTGTTTCAGAAGCTGGATGAGAATGGGTCATAATCGGAACCCCCGTTTGATGATGCGCCCTTGCTACAGCCCGGATGACTTTTTCGACATCAGGGGTTACTCCTTGAATATCGGTGGCACATTTTAAAAAGCCGGCCCGAATTGAAGTATTTTGTACACCAACCTCTATATCGCGAACAAATTGTTTGGCCATGAAATCAATATCGTTTGCCACGAAACGAGTAGGTAAGTAATGAAAGGTGTAGATACCAGTCGCTGCAATAATTTGCATGCCGGTTTCGTCTGCAATCCTTTTCATAAAACGTACATCCCGGTCTAATCCCATGACCGTTGGATCAAAAATCGTCTGTACTCCCCGTTCCTTTGCCGCTTTCACTTGCTCAACGGCTAGAGCAACCTCCTCTTCTACATCATATAAATGTGGAAACTGCGCCACAACCCGCTCATCACGTGTTCGTAAATGCTCATGGATTAAAGTATATCCTAGGTCTTCAATCGAAATTTCCCCAGTTAATGACTGAATCGTACTCATTCTTTTCCCCCTTAATAAGTTTCATTTAATCTTATTTTACTAGATTTGTCAGGAATAAGGCGGAATTTAAAGATTAACACGCTGTATATCCTCCATCAATTGGCAGAGCAACACCCGTAATATAGGACGATTCATCAGATGCTAGAAACAGCACAGCATTAGCCACTTCTTCGGGCTTACCAGGTCTTTTAAGCGGTGTTTTATCAATCAATATTTGTCCTCGCCCACTTGCTAAGGAGTTTTTTACCATTGGCGTTAGTATAATACCTGGATGAATGGAATTCACCCTAATATTATACTTTGAAAACTCAACTGCTGCTGTTTTAGTCAAAAGAGTCACTGCACCTTTTGACCCTTGGTAACCAGCAGATCTTCCACTTCCAACTAATCCCCAAATGGAAGAGTTGTTAATAATTGAACCACCATAGGGATTTTTTTTCATTAAGCCAACCGCAGTCTTCATGCCAAGGAATACACTCTTAGCATTTACATCCATGATGTTCTGCCATTCATCTTCGGTAAGTGTTTCTATAGTTTGGGCTCCAGGTATTCCTGCATTATTTACTAGAATATCTAATTTGTTAAAATTTTCTTCAATAAAACGAATAGTCGATTCCCACTCATTACTTTTCGACACATCCAATTGAACAAAATGAGCATTTCCGCCATTATCGTTAATATTAGTAACGACTTCTTGTCCTTCATTGGAAATATCCGCAATAATGACTGTTGCTCCTTCTTTAGCAAAAAGCTTAGAAATGGCTTCCCCTTGCCCTTTTGTACCACCAGTCACCAAAGCTATCTTTCCTTCAAGTCTACGCAAAATTTCTCACCCCGAATTAAGAGTTAATAGTCTTCTTGATTTTTAGAGTGCTCTACTCCTGAGTTATTTCATTGTATTCGACAGAAACAGTGTTTTATCTGGGGAAATATAGAGAAGCACAATCAATAGACAAATTGGAATCATAAACCACATGGCACCTTTGAAATTTGATTCAAACTTATATAAGGAGAGACCCCTTTATATAAAATATCAATCTTCATCATTTCAAGTAAGCGCTTTAAAAAAGTAATTAAGATTTAGATAACACTGATTGATTTGTAAAGTACGGCATAACTTTTTCAGAGAATAACTTCATTGACTTAATAACTTTCTCTTGACGCTGCCCGCCAATATTCATCCAAAGAATGATGTTATTTAATCCTGTTTCCTGTTTATATCTTTCAATATCTTGAATAACTTTTTCAGGAGAACCGACTAGTGTATTCTCTGACTTTAAGAAACTATCATAATCGACATTTCGATCTCTGCTGATAACACCAAAAGTAGGACGATTATCGCGTTCACTCATATACCATTCTAAACCTTCTCTGTAATCTTCTTCCGCTTGTTCCGTTGTATTGCCGACAAAGCAGAATAATAATTTCCCTGATCTGGCAACAGCTTCTTCTACGTACTCCTCTGTTAGACCGGAAGCCAAGGCAGTTTCTCGGTATAACGCAATTTTATGTTTCGTGTCATCATTCTTAATGCCACCTAACACAAATGAATGTCCCTGCTTTGCCGCATTAATCATTGAAGCATCATTTCCAGAAACCATTACAAAGATTGGTGGTCTAGGATTCTGTACTGGACGCGGATAAATTGGTATATCCTTAATATCATAGAATTTACCTGAATAGTTAACTCTGCCATTTTGCAATGCTGTTGTTAAAATATCAAGAGATTCAAGGTACTTGTCATGACGATTATCAAAATTCTCATTATAAGCATCAAATTCTAATTTGTCATACCCTTTCCCAACTCCTAAATAAAGGCGGCCATTACTGATAATATCCACAAGGGCCATATCTTCTGCTACTTTCAGCGGGTGGTGTAACGGCAATCTAGAAACAGCTGAACCTAATTTAATATTCTGAGTCAAAGCTGCTGCCGCTGCTAAATAAACGGCCGTAGAACTAACCACACCATAGGCACGAGCATTATGTTCGGCAATCCATGCAGACTGAAAGCCTAGTTCATCTGCCAACTTAATTTGATCTAATCCATTTCTTAGTTCCTCTGCATCCGTTTTCCATGGAGCCACCGAATTCAAAAAGAATAATCCAAATGTCATGTCTTTTCCCAAAACTGCCATACTAACATCTCCTTTTTTAAGTGAAATCATTTTTTATACTAACTATTTAAAAATATGTTTCTAAATTTCATTGAAGTGTAAAAAGCAAAATAAATAGATGTATACTCCAAAGCTATGGGGTGGACTCCTAAGGATGATTTCCATCCAAAACAAAATTTACTTTTTAGTAAAAATGCAAGAACTATGCCATTTTTTTAAATATTCTGCTTAATATAGAGATAAAAAACCTTTTTCCTTTATAAAAGCTAATATATTAGGTCTTATAAAAGTTGTTTACGTCGTATATCCGTCTAAAGATTGTCCAGAGTGCCAGATCATTTTTGCAACGTTTGTTTCAATTATACAACTTAACGTTTCATCTTTGAAATTAATGTCTATAGAACAAACTTGACCGGTAAGTAATTATGCCTCGGATACAGTTCCTTTTTTAATCGAATAACCGCTTACCTATTTTTTATTTAGATGTGAATTTAGGGCTCCTTTTTTCTAAAAACGCACTCGTTCCTTCAATTTTATCCTCCGTGGAAAACAGTACAGCCTGAGCGAGTTTCTCGATTAACAAACCAGATTTCTGGTCAGTTTCAAATCCGGTTTTAACCGCGAGCTTTGCTAATTTAACCGCGAGAGGACCTTTGGTAAGGATTTTTCCAGCTACTTCCTCCGCCTTTGCTTCAAGTTCCTCCATAGACACAACTTCTGATACTAAACCAATTCGGTAGGCTTCTTCTCCATCGATAATTTTCCCTGTTAGAATTATATCTAGTGCTTTTCCCTTACCAACAATACGGGCTAATCGCTGGGTGCCTCCCCCTCCAGGTATAATCGAAAGATTCAGTTCCGGAAGTCCAAATTTGGCGTTCAAAGCTGCAACTCTAATATCACAGGCAAGCGCAAGTTCACATCCGCCACCTAGAGCAAAGCCATTTACCATGGCGATCGTTGGTTTATCATACATCTCGATCCTATCAAAAACCTCTTGTATTCCCCCAAGTTTGAAAACATCCAATGCAGTCTTTTGCCTTAACTGAGCAATATCTGCTCCAGCAGCAAAGGATTTCTCTCCTTTACCAGTAAAAATAACACAGCCAACTGTCTCATCGTCACTTAGCTCAATGAGTGCACCAAGAATTTCTTGCAATGTTTCTTTACTCAACGCATTGCGAAGCTCAGGACGGTTGATTATAACGTAGGCAAGACTATTTTTCTTTTTTATTTCGATATTTTGATAAGTTCCCATTCTACCTCTCCCTTTTTCATGTGCAGTTTTATGCTAGATTTTCGATTAAAATCGCCATACCTTGCCCGCCGCCTACACATAGGGTAGCGATCCCATATTTAAGATTACGGCGTTGCAACTCATGCATTAACGTAACTACAATTCGAGCACCGGTTGCACCTACTGGATGACCAAGTGCAATCGCTCCGCCGTTTACATTGACTTTTTCCTGGTCAAGCCCTAGTTCTCTGATACTTGCGAGTGCCTGAGAAGCAAATGCTTCATTTAACTCAAATAAATCAATTTCCTCCAAGGATTTCCCTGTTCTTTCAAGAAGTTTTTTAACGGCAGGAACAGGCCCAACCCCCATAATTTCCGGTGATACACCCACTTGAGCCCAGTCAACAATTCGAGCAGCAGGCTTGAGATTCAGTTCAGACACTTTATTAGCCGACATCACCACCACTGCGGCAGCACCATCATTACGTCCACAAGCATTTCCCGCTGTTACCGAGCCGTTTTTGCGGAAAGCAGGCTTTAAAGAGGCTAATTTATCAAGAGTTGTTTCTGGTCTTGGGTGTTCATCAGTCTCAAATAAAAAGGTAGATTTTTTTGATTTAATTTCAAATGGCACAATTTCATCTTTAAAACGGCCGTCATGGATAGCAACTGCTGCCCTTCGCTGACTTTCTAATGCAAATGCATCTTGATCTTCCCGGGAGATCTGGTATATTTCCGCCACATTCTCAGCCGTTATCCCCATGCCTAGATTTTCCCCATACGTTTCTATCGGTTGCTGTCCAGCTTCAATGTTTGAGTCGACAAGATGAGCACGATCCTCACCAAAACGTGAGTCACGTAAATAAATTGGAGCACGGCTCATATTTTCTGTCCCACCTGCCACGACAATACTTGCTTGACCAGATTGGATTTGTTGGACAGCAGAGGCAATCGCCTGCATCCCCGAAGCACATAGGCGATTCACTGTGAAAGCTGGTACAGTATCAGGAATCCCTGCCCTTAGTGCTGCGACCCTTGCTACATTTGAGGATTCTGTTGACTGCCTGACCTCCCCAAGGATCACCTCATCTACTTGATTACTACTAATATTCGCTCTATTTAATGCTTCTTCAATGACATGGGTCGCTAAATATCCTGAATTAACCGCTTTCAATGCACCACCATACCTTGCGATTGGTGTCCGTACTCCGCTCACAATAAAGATTTGTTCATCTAACGCCATTCTCATTCTCCCTCTCTCACCAAAAATTAAAGCTTATATTGCTGTTTTAATTGCCCGGCAATAATATTTTTTTGAATTTCCGACGTTCCCTCGTAAATCCGAGTAATCCGAGCATCCCTAAAGAACCGTTCAATCGGATAATCAGCAATATAACCGATGCCCCCATGAACCTGAACAGCCTTATCTGCTACTCGGTTATAAACTTCTGAACCAAACAATTTCAACATCGCAGCTTCTTTAATGACCTTCATTCCTTCATCCACCATCCAGGCCACTCGATAGGTAAAGGAGCGTAATGCTTCGATTTCCATGGCCATTTCCGCCAGCATATGTGCAACAGCTTGATGTTCGATAATCGGAACATTAAATTGCACCCGTTGTTGAGCAAACTCTGCAGACATATCAAGCAACTTTTGACATGAACCGAGATTTCTGGCAGCTAATCCGGCACGTCCATTAGTCAAAATTTTGAGAGCATTCACATAACCCTGCCCCTCCACTCCCAAAACATTTTCAACCGGAACCTCACAATCTTCTAAAATTACTTCAGCAGAATGCGATCCTCTTAACCCCATTTTTTTCTCAACGGTCCCTATTTGGAAACCAGGAAAATCTTTTTCGACAATAAAGGAGGTGATTCCTTTCGCACCTTTGGAAGGATCAGTTACAGCCATAATGGTAAAAACATCTGCTTCGGTTGCATTCGTAATATAATGTTTCGTTCCATTTAAAATGTATCTATCGCCCTTTTTAACCGCCGTCGTTTTTAGGTTGGTCGCATTCGAACCTGCAGATGGCTCCGTTAACGCAAACGCTCCAATCCTTTCTCCGGCAGCCATATCTGGAAGGTATTTTTGTTTTTGTGCCTCATTTCCCATTTCAACAATCCCGACTGTGCCAATGCCAGTGTGAGCCCCGATTAACGTTGTGTATCCGTTATGCGTTGCTCCTATTTCTTCGTATAAGGCGCATTTCCCAACCATGCCAATACCTAGTCCGCCGTATTCCTCTGGAATACTAAGACCAAATAATCCTAGTTCTTTGGACATTTCAATGATTCTTGCAGGTACTTTATCTTCTTCTTCGATTTGCATTGCCACCGCTTCTACTTCAGTTTGAACAAAGTCGCGGATACTTCTTTTCATCACTTCAATTTCTTCATTTATTCGAAAATCCATTCCTTCACCCCTTACTTAACTGTAGTTATAAAACCCTTTGCCGTTTTTCTTCCCTAATCGACCTGCTTTAACGTATTTGACAAGAATTGGACAAGGACGATATTTTTCACCAAGCGTCTGATACAGGTATTCCATGTTTCGCAGCCTTGTATCAAGCCCAACTAGATCGGCGAGTTCAAGCGGTCCCATCGGATGATTCAGACCCAATTTAATCGCTTTGTCGATGTCTTCTACAGTACCGACACCTTCCATTACCATGTTCATCGCTTCATTTCCAATCAAGCAGTTCATTCTGCTGACCGCAAAGCCAGGAAATTCATTGATTCTTACACATTCCTTTCCTAGTTCTCTGCCAAATTCAAAGCAAAGGTTAATGGTCTCTTCTGATGTTTCCAGCCCACAAATAACTTCGATCAGCTTCATCTTTGGTACAGGGTTGAAAAAGTGAAGCGCAATGCAGCGATCTGGTCTGGACGTTTGGGCAGCGATTTCTGTCGGACTCATCGTAGATGTATTAGTAGCCAAAAGTGCAGAAGGCTTCACGATTTTGTCAAGCTGCTTAAAAATCTCAATTTTAAGGTCCATAATTTCCAATACGGCTTCAATCACCAAATCGGCATCCTTAGCCGCTTCCTCAATACTTGTGGTGTAGGTAAGTCTATTAATTGCCTGATCGGCTTCCTCTCTAGAAAGTTCGCCCTTTTCAACTGAGCGGTTAAATTGATGGACAATGTAGGATTGACAATTATCAAGAGTAGCGTCATTAATATCCTGGACCATGGTTATAAAGCCCGCACGTGCACAGGAAAAAGCGATGCCGCGGCCCATCGTTCCAGAACCAATTACAGTAACATTTTTCATTCCTTTTCTCCTTCGAGTTCATTATGATAAAACGAAACTTCCATCAGTAGGGGTTTTCCTTTTCACTGATGGTTAGTTGAGCTAATCGGATATTTACAGGCTATTTATTACCACTTAGTTTTCATCAATTTTTCTAAGTTCGTGAAGTGGGGTATTACAGCCCGTTAATACGGATAAAGAACTTGCCCAGCTATTTAACATACCTATCATTCTACTAGATAATAAAGACACCCTATGCTTTTACAAGTAGGTTTTTAATTTCCTCCGTAAGCAAAGGGACGACTTCAAATAAATCTCCGACGATTCCGTAATCGGCCACATTGAAAATATCCGCCTCTGGATCCTTGTTAATGGCAACGATCACCTTGGAATTTGACATTCCAGCCAGATGCTGGATGGCACCAGATATCCCACAAGCAATGTAAAGGTCAGGTGTGACTACTTTTCCTGTCTGACCGATTTGCAAGGAATAATCAGCATATCCTGCATCACAAGCACCACGGGATGCACCTACCGCCCCCCCAAGGACGTCTGCAAGTTCCTTTAATGGTTGGAATCCTTCCTCACTTTTGATACCTCGACCTCCAGAAACAATGATTTTTGCTTCCGAAAGGTCAACCCCTTGAACCGCTTTTTTTACGACCTCCCGAACAATCGTACGCAAATCTTTGATTTCTACTGAAGCCATAGACACATCGCCAGAACGTGAAGAATCTTTTGTTAGTGGTGTAATATTATTAGGGCGAATAGTTGCAAAGATAACGCCATCTTTTATGATCTTCTGTTCAAATGCCTTTCCCGAATAGATTGGTCTGGTAAAGATAATATTGTCCCCACCAGTTTCAATGGCTACTACATCTGAAATAAGTCCTGACCCAAGTTTACTAGCAATTTTAGCTGATAAATCTTTGCCAATCGCTGTATGACCAAAAATAATACCTTTTGGATTTTCCTGAGAAATGACTGACAATAATGCTTGAGAAAAACCATCAGGCGTATAGTGTGCAAGCTTTGAATCCTCAACGACCACAGCTCGGTCTGCTCCATATTGAATCATTGTGGCTGCTAGTTCACGAATAGAATCCCCAAGCAGGACAGCGGTGACTTCTCCACCTCGAGCAATGCTTCTCGCAGCAGCAATACTCTCAAAAGATACATTCCTTAATTCTCCATTACGGATTTCTCCAAGTACCAGTACATTCCTAGACATATTCTTTTCCTCCTTATATTACCTTTGCTTCAGAATGGAGCAATTTAACCAGTTCGTTCACTTGAGTGTTAAGCTCTCCTTCTAGAACCCGGCCTTCTCCTTTTTTCGGTGGAAGATTAACTTCAATCGTTTCGGTTTTAGCTTCCACATCAACTTCATCTAAGTCCAGATCATTGAGTTCCAATTCTTCAAGCGGCTTTTTCTTTGCTTTCATAATTCCTGGCAGCGATGGGTAGCGCGGTTCATTCAATCCCTGTTGAGCTGTGACTAGAAGCGGGAGTTTAGTTTCAATTGTTTCAGAATCGCCTTCGACATCTCTAACAATGTGGACAGCCTCTCCATCTACTTGAATTTCAGTAATGGTCGTAACACATGGAATATCAAGCAAATCAGCTACGCGTGTGCCAACCTGTCCACTACCCCCATCAACCGCAACATTACCGGCAAAAATTAAGTCTACTTCCTTATTTTTTAAGTAATCAGCCAATACTTTAGAGGTGGTGAATTCATCCCCATTTTCTACGTCATCCTCAATGTTAATCAGGACTGCTTTATCTGCACCCATGGCTAAAGCCGTACGCAGCTGCTTTTCAGCATCTTCATTTCCGACAGTTACGACTGTGACTTCTCCGCCATGAGTGTCACGAAGCTGAATCGCTTCTTCTACGCCATATTCGTCATATGGATTGATAATAAATTCTGCTCCTTCCTCATTAATGGCACCACTACTAGAGACTGTAATTTTTTCTTCTGTATCAAATGTTCTTTTTAACAAAACATAAATGTTCATAACCTTCCTCCTTGTTTAGGCTTTTACACAGTGGATTAAAAGTAATAAAAACTTTTTTCTCCTATGGTTCATTGAAGAAATTGCTACTAGTTAATTGTTTCACTTCATATTTTGCAAGAACCGTGCCAACATGAAAAAACACTCTATTTTTATTAGATTAAGAGAAACTTATCTAATGAAAAATGTCTCTACTTCAACAATCTTTTAATTTAGATAATTTCAAATACTTATAATAATGTTACTTACAAAAAAACAATCATATATCATTCTTGGAACTAGTGATTCATTTTTGAAACATGTAGATTAGGTGCCCATAAATTCCTAAGCCCGAAATTGTAAAACACCCAAACCATCTTCTCTTAGCACCATAAGGCCCCTAGTTATTTTTAGAGTTGCATAATAAATAATATAGCTCATCATTAATGATCAAAAAGATTGTACTATCCAGCTTTGAAGCGGAACTTAGTGCTTCCTCATACTCCAGGAATAGACAAATCAAAAACATTCTCGGTTTACACTTATTAGCATTAGATAAAAAATATACTAAAACCGCGGGAAACGGTGTTTAAATCGGATCGTTAAGTTCGGTGTTAAATCCTCGAAAAGTCAAATTAATTATATTGTCACAAGAGGGGTAACACGATTTCATCAGGAGTTTTTATGCAAAGCATTTGAAGCTTTGTTAAAGTAGGTATTATCTAATTCGAAACCAATAAAGCTCCGATTTAGATTTAGAGCTGCTTGTCCTGTTGACCCTGAACCCATAAAACAATCTAATACTGTTTCACCTTTATTAGAATGAGTTGTTCTAGAACATCAACTGGCTTTTGACAAGAAAACTCACTTTTCCACTAACCATAGGTGCTCCATAAGAAGCCTTATCATAATAAAAATTAAACGTTCTTTTTGTCCCTTTAGTATAGGATATAAAAAATTCTCCTGAGTTTGATAAATAACGCGTTTATAGATTTACTTAATTATCTCTAGGAATAACCCCAAGAAAAAAAAGCTACCAAGATTGGCAGCCTACAAGGGAATAAGGTATGATAGCAATTTACTCTACTTAATACAGTTTTTTTACTCCTTTACATTAATAGTATTTATTTTTTCACCACCTATAAATTTTTCTTCTATTTGAAAACACCTGTATCATTCATTCCAATTAAAATCTTCTTTTATACTGATGCGGTTCTTTGGTCATCACCAGTTAGCATCACCATTTTAAAACCCATACGATTCAATTTATTGATGACTTCTTTTGATGATTCTCTCATTTCATCAGCTACTGCAATGATGGATAGGATTTCTTTTTCCGTTCCTAACACCATTAATGTCTTTCCTTCAGCCATTTCGAGCCATTTTCCCTGTCCTTTCGAAAAATATTAAATAGAAAAACCACCCACGTCGCAAAGTGGTGGTTTTTCTCGTTGTTCAACTTACTATTCCACCCCTACTTGGCTAGCGAATTAGGGTGACTTGTTCATCGGTGACATACCAATGGATTTCTACACTTATTATTATATACACAGGCGATCAATTAATTCATATTAAAAATGATCCTTGTTTCTGAAACCCTTCATCTTAAAGCTAAAACTTAAAAATTAAGTGAAATTTGTGATAGAATTTGTTAAGCATATACAAGCGTATTTAGTGTCATACTTTAATTAAGACAACTACGAAATATCGGTCTTATAAAGAAATTTGCCTAACAAAAGAAAATAAGCATGAACCAGAATAAATGGTTCAGGCTTATTTTTATACCAAAATATTTTGGGTAGCATATCGTTGCCAAACGGCAATTATATGGTAATAGTCATATTATTTCGCTTTCAAATCTGCACGATAATCGTCTATAATCGCTTGTATCTCCGGATTAGCCGGAACATTTGTGACGTCGTAGAGAAATCCATCGGATTCGACCAAAGTCATTTTGGCGTCAACGACTTCAAAAGTCAAATTAAGACGGCCCAAATAATGTTCTTGTTCTCCGCCAGCTTGAGTAATTGGCACCATCACCTCTCCGTTGAATTCATATTCGGGAGTTTCGATGACCTTGTGTGTATCTGCCCCGATTACCGCCGAAACTCCGGGAACCTGAGCCAGCTTGTGGTCTTCGGGATTTCCAGCATGCGAAAGGACAATGTTTACGTCTGACTTCTCACTCACTTCAGGAAGCAACGCATTCAACGCTTCAACCGGTTCGATGAAATCGAGGTCTGCAACATCATCCCAACCGCGAATTTCCGGCTTCATCGAAGTAAGGCCGATCATCCCGACTTTAACGCCTGAGAAAGTAAAACTCTTCCAAGGCTTGACATTCTGTATGTACTTTCCTGTTTCCCTATCAATGACATTTCCAGTAAGGATAGGGAAATTTACGTTGCGATGGTAATCCTTTAACTGTTCATAACGGCTGTCCGGTGTGCCCTCCCCGGCAGGGTATACGCGGAAGTCGTTGTTTCCGAGAGCCATTGCATCATAGTCCAAAGCTTTCAACAGGGACGTCTCCAACTCTCCTTGACCCGCTTGAAACTCGCCGCGCAGGAAGACATCCCCGCCATCGACGAGAAGCACATTCTCCTCTTCATTGCGCACATTTTCAATGATGGTGGCATACTTCGCAACAGAATTGTGATGAACGGTTCCATCATCCAGCATGACGATGTCATCCAAATGACCATGAAAGTCATTTGTCTGGAGAATGGTGAGTTCAAACCTCTCTCCCTCCTTGAGCTTTTCCTCCGCATCTGCCGTAACGGGAATTGCGGCAAAAGCGGCAGCCATCGCCAGCGAAAAGCAGCCCTTCAAATAAATCTTCCTTATTATATTCATACTATTTCCTCCATGCATTTACTCTATTAAATGATAAAAATAGTTATTTAGTTTCCAGTCTTTTCGATTTCTCAAGAGCTATTCGATTGTTTTTTTCTTCAAAGTTAGGGTTCTTCTTCTTTTTCATTGCCGATCAAATCATTTGTCGATTTTTTAAATTCTTTTAATGTGTTTCCAAAAGCCCTTCCAATTTCGGGTAATTTAGAAGGGCCAAAAATGATTAACGCTATGACTAGAATGAGAATTAAACCAGGGATGCCGATACTGGATAACAAACGTCTCCCCCCCCCTTTTCCATGATGGTTTGTTAGTACTCAAAAAATGCGATCATCACTTATAAAATTGGCATGCCATGACGCTCTAAAGCTGCTGCTTCTAATATAGACATGCCTTGTTCTTCTGCGAATGCAGTAAGTTTATCCGAAACAACAGGAGCAAGACTTGCTGGCGGCAAAGCCTGGTTCATAGCTCGTCTACGGGTAGAATTTCTGCGTGCAAATGGTCCCCATATCGCAAAGGTGATACCTGGTGTTTGCATATTCACAAAGAAGGTATTTCCATCTGGAGAAAATGTAGGGCCAGCAAATTCAGAATCGTTCATCATATTCTCAGCGAAAGTATAAATATTTCCTTCAGGAGTTAATCCGACGATACGGTCATTGCCGCCGCCATCTTCGGCGATCCAAAGATCTCCCCAAGGAGTGATCGTAATGTTATCCGGTGCTTCTAAATCATTTTTATCAGTAGACTCATAGAATAGTTCTAAGTTGTTTGTCGCTGGCGTGTAGCGATAAACACGGCCAAGGCGTGATGAACCTGCACTTGTATCATCAAACCATAAAGTACCTTCAGAAAAATAAGCCCCTTCTAAGCGGCTAAATTGAATACAGCGTTTATCCTTAGCATCTTGCTGTGCAATTTCAGGATTTAATTTTTTCCAAACAACCCCGAATTTTTGTCCAGTATTAAATTGACTTGCAGCTGCAGCTGGCAATTCATCAATCGCTGCTGCTTCAAGGATACCTCCCTTTTGCAGAGAACCTAGCTTTTGACTACGGTCATGTGGTGTAAAACGGTATAAGAAGCTTGGACTTGCGTCTTCGGTTAAATACCAAATTCCTGTTGAAGGGTCAACATGCCCAGCTTCATGGGAGAAATAACCCATATCACGGATCGGTGTTCTTGACATTTCGTTTTCAGGGTCAAGCGGATTCACTTCAAATACAAAGCCATGTCCCATATCTCGAGTTTCTTCCATTGTTAACCAGGTCCCCCAAGTCGTAGCTCCGCCCGCACAGTTACGGATCGTACCTGAACTTGATACATACTGATCAATGACCTTGTTATTTTGTCCAACGATTATTGTGGTTGTGCCGCCGGCAGCGCCAGCGCTCCAAGGTTTTTTCCCGTTTACAGGGTAATCTGAATTTGTCCCATTTTCATGGTTTCTTACAAGAATGGTTGTACCCTTTTCCCCTTTATAGGCAGCCATTCCATCGTGAGCAGATGGGACAAGGTCACCATTAGGCATGATATCACCAGTTTTTGAAAGCATTTTGTAATGAAATCCCCTTGGCAGATCAAGAACTCCATTTGGATCTTTTACTAATGGGCCATAGCCACCAAATCCACTTGTTGGATTGCTGGAATCCGCTGCAAATCCTTTTGTAGCTCCCGCAAGAGAAAATACCCCAGTTGAACCAAGTGTTAATGCTAAAGTACTCATTCCGCCAACTTTTAAGAAATTACGTCTGTTTAAACCACTATTGCCAGATTTCATCAACATTACCTCCAAAAAATCTTTTTTGAGGGATGCTATATTCCTTATAGCAAACCCTACCCTCAAAATTAACAGATTATTTTAAATGCTCTGTTAAACTCATGTGATTTTATTCCTTCGCATGAAAGATAAACCAAAAGTCACGGTTAAGACGAAAATAAAGGAGGTTATTACGGCATTTATAACATGTAAAGGGCGGAAATTGATGGTATTAGTCAAAAATGGAGAAAAAACTAAGGATTTTGTCATAAAAAGACCGATGCAGAATATTAAAGCTTATTAATCGTTTGTAAATATAAGAGATACACTATGAAAAACTAGTTACCCCGATTAATGCCACCAAAATCTATTGAATTTTTGGAAGAGGAAAGGCAAAGACTTGATATAGTGGAATCACGCTTGATATCTATTCGCACACATTAAGTAAATGGTGTCGATTTATTTTTCGACATATTCTTTTCTTAAAAGGAATTAACACTTGGATAATCGAATATAGGTATTTAAGTTTATTAGAAGGGGTGATTCAAGTGAGTATTAACATGGCTGAACACAGACTTGTCAAAGAAATAGCGATTTCAATCATCTCTACCCGTTTAGAAAAAAGCTTGGATGAAATAGAAAACTTATTTGGTGTTATTCTCGATACAGAACCAGCAGATGTATTGGCTACAAAAGCAAAACAGTTAGCCTCTGCAACAACTGTAGAACAATGCATTGATATTTTTATATAGAAGATTGAAACTTAAAAGGCATTACAATAAAAGGTACTCACCATTATTGTGAGTACCTTTTTGCCTAAAATTTCTGATTCATAAAAATGAATATGAAAATAATTATTTAACTTCGATAATCCTTTTTGCTTTGCTACCCGTAGTATAATCTGTGAAAAAGATTTCATAAGGTGCATTACCGGTTACTCCGAAAGCAGCAGGTCCGTTAACGTGCTTACCAGCTTGAACACTCTCGGTTAATGTATCGAGAGGATATACCTCCATCTTTTCACCTTTGCTGTCATACCCTTCAAAATCTCCTGCGCTAACTACTTGTTCTTCTTTTGTACCATTTTGGTATTCAATATCAAATCCCAATACTTCTTTGGGCTGTGTTTCTTCGAATTCGTTTCTTTCCTTTGTGTAATGTACATTTGTTATTGTTATGATATGACCTACTACATTTACCTTTTCACCTAGTTTAAAGGTTCCAACCTCTTTAGGTTTTTGTTCGGAATCTTCATCGAATTCAATAGGCTTCTTGTTTTCCGCAATAACTGTGACTTGCTTGTTGAGAGAATCATCTTTTTAATCTTTCTGTTAACATCAGTGCCCTTCCTTCCATACCGGTGTTTGTTGTATTTTTAATTTCACTATGAAATATAACTAAGGTTTCCAAACACATAAAGCCAAAGGGTTAAAAACCCTTTGGCCAAAAGATCAACTTAATAGTAAACGGCTCTTTTATCTATTGAATGTGCCTTCTATTGCGTGTCTATTTCTAAGTTCCAATAAACTCTCCAATTTTCTCTTCACTCTCTGCAACGCATTATCTATAGACTTGGCGTGAGTATTTAATTTATCAGACATTTCTATATAAGTGAGGTCCTCTAGGTAATAAGCCAAAACCTTCTTTTCTAACGGACTAAGAACCTCAGATAATTTTAATTCCAAGTCATCAGCAGATTCTTTATCTATCAATATCGCAACGGGATCAGAAATAACGGTGTCTGTCATTACTTCCATAAGAGTATGATCCGGATTTTCTTCATATATAGGCATATCAAGCGAAATAGAAGAATTTAACGGAGTATGTTTTTGACGAGTAGCTGCCTTGATGGCTGTAATAATCTGCCTCGTGATACATAGTTCTGCAAACGCTTTAAAATAAGATTGTTTCTCGCCATTAAAATCCCTGATGGCTTTGAACAATCCTATCATCCCCTCTTGGATAATATCTTCTCTATCTGCCCCAATTAAGAAGTATCTGTTAGCCTTAATCTTTACAAAAGATTGATATTTTTTCATCAGAACTTCTAGTGCCTCCATATTTCCTTGTCGGACCTTTTCTATTAATACTCCATCTTCAAAATTAGCACATAGGAATGACGGTTTTTCTTCGATAGCTATACCCACAAAAATCCCTCCACCGGCTGCATTCAATTGAGCCTTGTTGTTTAAACGGACGCCCATTATATATGCGGTAAATTACCATATTATTTAATATTAACCTATAACAACCACCAATGATATTAGATTATTTCGACAATTAAATACATTCCTATACACCTTTTTTTAGTTAGAAGGATCCGGGTACACCCTCTTTTTAGGCTGTTTTCCAAAAGATTGTTGCCCTTAGGATAAAAAAATTAAAAACTTGAATTTTATGGAAAAATACAAGGTAGTTCTTATTCAAAAAACGGGCAGTTTAATGGAGTTGCATTTTAAACGCTTGTGCTAGGAGTTGTTTCCTATTATACCATTTATAAACAATGAAGGATGAGGGATTTCATTCTTTTTCCAACTCTATTTTACTACTTCCTATGCAACTATCCTGCCCCGATAGATGCATAAAGAAAAAGCTGCCTTAAAGACAGCTCCGATCTTCAGCTAACGCACCCTTTAGTCGAATAAGACAAATGTTTAACTCGTTAGCTTAACATTGTATTATTTCTTCATCTTTCTTAATTGAAAATATATTAAAACAGAAAGAAAAAAGCAGATTATGCTTATTATTCTTTCGACAATTTTATGGTCTAAAAACATAAAAGGTACTGATGCTATATTTAAAATTTGAAACATATAAACCTCTTTCTAACTACTCCTTATATAAAAACAATTATAGGCTACTCTCCAAACTAGTAAAACAAATAAAAATCCCAGTTTGTTTTTCAACTAAACTGCCTCTTTAGTTCATTAAAGGTTTTTTTCACTTGAATATGAAAGTATGCTTAGAATCGTATTTCAAAAGGCCGCCTATGAA